>MHBF01000158.1 GCA_001803225.1 Lentisphaerae bacterium GWF2_44_16
GTTTTGCATCATAGCAAAATATACTTGCCATTTTTTTACGATGCAAGCATCGGGGAATTAAACCCTCCTCTGATTAAAAATCGGAGAAAAAGGGGTTTGCCTCTTGCAACGATCCTCATTTATATGTGCACATCGCGTTTATGTCCTAATTTCTCAATCATGTTCCAATCTTCCTCCCCTTTTTAACTTCCTTTCGAGTATTTCGTGTGCACTGCGGTTAAATTCCGCGTTTTTGATTTTTCAGGGCACAATATATTGATAAGCTTTTGACAAACGCCCCTAAAGTCAATATTGTTATGCTTTCAGGATTCTAACTTATATAAATAAAGAGGGTTTTTCAGATGGGTAATTTTATTAAGATAAAAATTCCACAGGGCGATAAAATAACAGTAAACAGCAACGGCAGCCTGAACGTGCCGGACAATCCGGTAATAGCCTTCATCGAAGGCGACGGTACCGGGCCGGACATCACTCAAGCCAGTATGTATATATGGAACAACGCCATACAGAAAGCTTACGGGAATAAACGCAAAATATCATGGATGGAAATATATTCCGGCGAAAAGGCCAATAAGATTTACGGTGAAAACACCTGGCTGCCGGATGAAACAATCGAGGCCATCAAAGAATATCTTATCGCCATCAAAGGCCCGTTGACAACTCCGGTGGGCGGCGGAATACGTTCTCTGAACGTGGCGTTGCGCCAGCAGCTGGACCTCTATGTCTGTCTGCGCCCGGTCAAGTATTTCACCGGCGTCCCCTCCCCCGTTAAGGAACCGGAAAAGACCGATATGGTCGTCTTCAGGGAAAATTCCGAGGACATTTACGCGGGCATAGAATGGGCAGCCAATACACCGCAGGCAAAAAAAGTGATAGACTTCCTCCAAAAGGAAATGGGCGTTACCAAAATAAGATTCCCCGAAAGTTCCGGCATCGGCATAAAACCCGTTTCAAAGGAAGGCACAGAAAGGCTCGTCAGGGCGGCAATGAAATACGCGATAGCACAGAAACGCCGCAATGTAACACTCGTTCACAAAGGCAATATCATGAAATTCACCGAAGGAAGCTTCAAGGACTGGGGCTATGAACTGGTGCGTAAAGAATTTTCAGATTATGCGGTCGCCGCTCATGACTGCGACTGGAAAGCCCCCGAAGGAAAAATTCTCGTCAAGGACTGTATCTGCGACGCCTTCCTCCAACAGATACTCACCAGGCCGGAAGACTATGACGTCATAGCCACACTGAACCTGAACGGCGATTATGTTTCTGACGCTCTCGCGGCATGCGTAGGCGGAATAGGCATAGCTCCCGGAGCAAATATCAATTATATTACAGGATTGGCGGTTTTTGAAGCAACTCACGGAACGGCCCCCAAATACGCCGGACTTGACAAGGTTAACCCTTCGTCTCTCGCACTCTCCGGTGAAATGCTCCTGCGTTACATAGGCTGGAACGAAGCAGCAGACCTGATAATAAAAGGCATTGAAAAATCCATTCAGAAAAAAACCGTAACTTATGATTTCGCCAGGATGATGGACGGAGCAAGCGAAGTATCGTGTTCAGGCTTTGCCAAAACAGTCGTCGAAAACATGTGAAAATTATGAACTCAGAAATAAAAATCAGGATTCTGAAGAACGCGGATAAAGGAATTTTTCAGGATATCGTTTCCCTCTACAAAGACGCCGGCTGGTGGGAAAAAGAATACGACAGCGATCCGTCTTTTGTAAAGGTTATCGTCAAAAAGTCCTTCTGTTTCGCCGGGGCTTTTGACGGAAAACGCCTTGTCGGCATGGGCCGCGCCCTTTCCGACGGCATAAGCGACGCGTACATTGAAGACATCGTGGTGCTGAAAAAATACCGGGACCGCGGAATCGGCTCCGGAATTACAAACACAATCATTGAACAGCTCAAAAAAAATAACATTGACTGGATCACGCTCATCGGCGAACCGGGTACCGAAAAATTCTACCGCAGACTCAATTTCAGAACTATGAAGAATTATCTTCCCATGAGACTGAAAATATGATTTCGGATTTACAATGCAGGACTGAAATGCAAAAACTTAATATAAATGATTTCAACGATATCCGTATCTCGGACAGGGAACTTTTTGAACGCGCGTTCAGAGTCAGCAATATGCAGTGCTGCGAGTACAATTTTCCGAATCTCTTCAACTGGGACGGAATATATAAAATGAAGTGGGCCCTCTACCGGGACTGGCTTGTCATCCACAACATCACGGAGGACATAATCCTCATGCCCCAGGGAAAAGCGGTTTCTCCCGCTGAACTCTTTGAAATATCGGAACTTTTTATCAGAGAGGGAAAATCGGGAAGAATGGAACAGGCCTGTGAAAATTACGTTTCCAGCCATCCTGATCTCAAAGAGTTCTTTACACTGGAAACTAACGACGATACCGGAGAATATATCTATCTGTCCGAAAAACTCAGTTCTCTTTCCGGAGAAAAACTGCACAAGAAAAAAAATCTCATATCCCAGTTCATCAGAAATAATCCCGGTTACAAGGTCATCCCCATTAAACCCGAACAGTTGAAAGACTGCATGGACTTCAATGAAAAATGGTACGAGGAAAAGAACAATACGGACCACGCTCTCGCAGATGAAAAAACCGCCATGTCTTCGGCCTTCAAATACTATTCTGAGCTCGGCATGGAAGGCATCGGCATCTACAACGCAGATACCATGATCGCCTTCTCAATGTTCAGCCGTCAAAACAGCGATACTTATACCGTACACTTTGAAAAGGCATCCAAAACAGTGAAGGGAACTTCACAGGTAATAAACTGGGAAACAGCAAAATACCTGAAGGAAAAATGCAGATACATAAATCGCGAACAGGACTTGGGCGATCCCGGCCTCCGTCAGGCCAAGCTCTCATACGCCCCGGAATATATTCTGAAAAGTTATTCGCTGATGCCCAAAATAAGGAAATAGGAATGCCTGATTCTGAATTATATAAAATAACCTGCTACTTTGAAGAAGGCAGCCGCCTGCGCCTGACAAGCCCGGCCGGAGCGGCAGAAAAAGACGCTTACGAAAGTTGGGAATGCGTTCAACGGCCCATGCCGTTTTTATTAAATGATAAAACGATTGAACTGGCAGAAAAGCAAATCAGTATTCCCGATAGCGATGTTCCGGTAACCGGATTCTATTTATGGGATACGAAGAACAACTGCGCCGCGTTGATGCTGGAAACCCCGCAATGGGGAAAGAAGATCCTCTTGAAGTTCCGCCAGGGCGTCCCCGTCGTGAGTGAAGAAAAAACTGTCAAACTGAAAAACGCAGAACGAAGACAGGGTGAGATACTGGAATTCATTTACGATATCATAAACCGTTTCCGCCTCTCCGGGGATGGGCGCGAAATGCTGAAGCTCACCAAAAAGGAACTTACAGGAAAAATTGACGACGCGGCCCCCGATCACAATCCAGAAATAGCAGGCATGATAAAAAAACTTTCACTTTCTGATGTCAGGGAGCTTATAAAAACGGCTTCCGCTGATATGGCTTCTGATGAACTCAGCGGACAGCTCAGTCTCGGCCTTGATGGAACTTATGCATCGGGAACAGATGACGAAGATGAGGAAATTACCTGCCCCGCCGCGGATATCCCTGACAAAACACGCTGGAATATTATCAGCAACCTTAATTTTTTGAGCTCGATGTGCAAGCTCAGAGCGGATAACGAAAAAGAATTCATACTCACTTTCGGAAGCGCTCAGATAGTAGGCAATGTGGAATACCGGGAGACAACCTTAAAGCTCCATATCAATCCTGACGCGCCTCTGCGGCAGGGAGATCTGCTCCATGTGCGCTGGCGGGGAAACAAGACAGCGTCCGGCACATTCATGGTTGATATTTTCGAGGGCAAAATGCTTTACGGGCGCCTTCGCTGTGATGTGCCGATGTCTATTAAAAAAGATTTCAAATCCATGTATGCCAATCTCCCGAAAAGCCCGAGCGAATTTCTCGCCAGCGGCGTTGAAGCCGTTCACAGTATGATAAGGAATATGGAAGACGATAAACTCTCTCCGGCCCTGAAATTCATACTGGGCCTGAAACCTTTTTCATTCAATCCATCCGCACACTCAAACCGCGCTCCCGCGCCCAATATGGACAAGTCCCAGATAAGGGCACTGAACGCGGCAATGAATTCCGGCAATCCCGTCGTTCTCGTACAGGGGCCTCCCGGAACAGGAAAAACTTTTGTGCTGGAACATCTCCTGCGCCAACTCTGCAAACAGGGATTGCGCATCCTGACCGCTGCACCGTCAAATACCGCAGTTGACAATATCTGCCGCCGTCTCTCCGATATGCCAGTCCTGCGTTTCGGCAGCACAGTTCAAAGCATAGCTCCCGATGTGGCAAAAAAATCATGGGTCGGAAACAAGAACGCCATTGACCGCTTCGTGCAGGCCAGAAGAAAATTCACCGGCGGCATTTACGCCGGAACAAATGTAGGCCTCCTTAAAGACCAGATTGTAACAGACGACATGAAACGCAACGGCAGATACGATGTCATTGTTTTTGATGAAGCAGGAATGTCCAATATTGAAGAATTCATCCTCTGTTCAAATTTCGGAAAAAGGGTCGTCCTCTTCGGAGATCACCAGCAACTCCCGCCCTTTCCCCTGCCCCATGCCGTACAGTGCAAGCTCAAGGAAAAATTTAAAGCTGTCCCTGAACATTTGCACAATCTGGTCGGAAACAGCGCCCTCCAGTACATGGCGGAAGAACGCGGGGTCCCGGTAATAATGCTCCGTCATTCATACCGTTGTCAAAACCCGAGACTTCTGAGATTTGCGTCAACATTGTTTTACGATGCCTGTGTCAAAACCAGTTATAAAGCTGATTACTACAGCCTGCCGTATCATGAAAGGGAACGCCGTTACCCGCCATCCACAATGCGCCTTTATTCGACTTCCGGCCTCCCTGAATTCATGCGGACGGAACAGCTCTGTTTTGATGGAAAAAAGCCGGGGCTCGCAAATAAGACGGAAGCCTTAATATGCGCGGAAATTTTTTATCAGGCCGCCGAGAAATATCCGCTGGAGGAAATATCCATCATAGCGCCATACCGCAAACAGGTCAGCCTCCTGCGCGAAATCCTCACATTTGCCCAGATGAAACTCCGCCTCTATGAAAAAAACATTTCAGAAGAACAATGGCAGAACTTTGCGTTCAGCCGAATCGCGACAGTGGACAGTTTTCAGGGAGGCGAAAGCGATGTGGTCATTATCTGCTATGTCCGAAGCAATAAAGAAGACGGAATAGGCTTCATAGAAAATCCGAACCGGATAAACGTGGCCCATACAAGATGCCGCCGCGAAATGCATATCGTAGGCGATATGAACTGCATCAAGCACCACGCTGAAACAGATATATTCGAACGCCTGGAACGCGCATTCCGCCGCGATGGGGAAATCCTGAAAATCACCCGAATACCCTCCGCCACTACGCCTCTGCCAACACCGTAATTAAGTTTTATCAATGCTTGGAAAAAAGTGCTTTTTATGCTAGATTAAGAGTTTTTACATTAAAGATTGGGAGCTGATGATATGAGCAGTAATGAAATGCCGAAAGCCTATGAACCGTCGGCAGTCGAAGATAAGTGGTATCCGTTCTGGGAAGGAAACGGCTGTTTTAAAGGAAAACCTGATAAAAACAAAAAGCCTTATTCCATAGTTATTCCTCCTCCTAACGTCACAGGCATACTCACTATGGGACATGTTCTCAATAACACATTGCAGGATATCCTCATCAGATGGCGCAGGATGCAGGGACGCGAAGTCTGCTGGTTCCCCGGCACAGACCATGCCGGAATAGCCACTGAAAGCAGAGTCGAAAAATTCCTCCGCGAAAAAGAAAATACCGGGCGCGAAGAGCTCGGACGCGAAGAATTCATCCGGCGCGTATGGCAATGGAGAGAGGAATACGGGCGCACTATAATCCGTCAACTGCGCAAACTCGGAACTTCCTGCGACTGGGAAAAAGAACGCTTCACCATGGATGAAGGCCTCAATCAGGCTGTCAAGGAAGTCTTCGTCAGGCTTTATGAAAAAGGATACATATACCGCGGCCGCCGTATGATAAACTGGTGCCCGGTTTCCAAAACAGCCCTCTCGGACGAGGAAGTCATATACAAGGAAATAAAAGGCAGGTTCTATCATTTCAAATACCCCATGAGCGACGGCAACGGCTGGCTTGAAATAGCGACGACACGTCCTGAGACAATGCTCGGAGATACGGCTGTAGCCGTTCACCCCAATGATGAACGCTATAAAAAATTCATAGGCCGCACCGTTGACCTGCCCCTCACCGGGAGAAAAATACCCGTCATAGCCGATGAACACGCCGACCCCGAAAAAGGCACAGGATGCGTCAAAATCACTCCTGCTCATGATCCCAATGACTTTGAAGTCGGACAACGCCATAAACTCGAATTCATAAACATACTCAATCCCGACGCCAGCATGAACGCAAAAGCGGGAGCGGAATTCGAAGGGCTCGACCGTTTCGCGTGCAGGAAAAAGGTCCTTGAGAAAATGGAAGAAGCCGGACTGCTTGTTAAAATTGAGGAAATCGTTCACAGCGTAGGATATTCAGAACGCGGCGACGTCCCCTGCGAACCAATGATAAGCGAACAGTGGTTCGTCAAAATGCAGGAGCTTGCCAAGCCGGCCATAGAAGCGGTAAAAGAAGGTAAAATAAAATTTTATCCTGAACGCTGGACTAAAACATATTTCCACTGGATGGAAAATATAAAAGACTGGTGCATAAGCCGCCAGATATGGTGGGGACACCGAATACCCGCATGGTACAATGACGCAAGCGGCGAAATATATGTAGGCATGGAAGCTCCTTCCGCAAGCGGTACCTGGAGGCAGGACGAAGATGTTCTTGATACATGGTTCAGTTCATGGCTTTGGCCTTTCTCAATTATGGGCTGGCCCGAAACGACTGACATACAGGAATATTTCTATCCGACTGATGACCTTGTTACGGGACCGGACATAATATTCTTCTGGGTCGCCAGAATGATTATGGCAGGATATGAGTTCAAAGGAAAACTGCCTTTCCGCAATGTCTATTTCACCAGCATAATAAGGGATGAAAAAGGACGCAAACTCAGCAAATCCCTGGGCAATTCCCCCGACCCTCTCGATGTCATGAAAACATACGGCACAGACGCCCTGCGTTTTTCCATAATTTACATAGCCCCCGTCGGAATGGACATATTCTACAGCAACGATAAATGTGAAATAGGCCGCAACTTCGCGAACAAACTCTGGAACGCATGCCGTTTCCGCATGATGCAGGGGGAACTCAGCGAAGGCTACCGCGACTTGAACGGCATGGATATTTCCAGACTCACGCCGGACGAACAGTGGATGATTTCACGGCTCGACAAAACCGTTGACCTTGTAAACAGTTCGCTTGAAGAATTCCGTTTTCACCTTGCGGTGCATGAGACTTATGAACTTGTCTGGAGTTCCTTCTGCGACTGGTTCATTGAAGCCTCCAAAATAAGGCTTTCAATGGGAGGCGAAGAGAAAAAACAGGCGCTTCTCGTACTGGATTTCGTACTATTCAAACTCTTGCGCCTGCTTCATCCGTTCATGCCTTTCATAACGGAAGAACTCGCCCACCAGATGGGTTTCCTAAAAGACGGCGAAACTATAATGTTTGAAAAATATCCCTGCCCTCTTCCCTCTTTAAAAACTGAAGAGGGCCTGCTTGCTTTGGTGGACGCTAAATTCGAACTTGTCAGGGCCGGGCGCAATCTGCGCTCGTCCTGTGAGATTCCGCCCGCCCGCAAAATTTCATACTATGTAAAGGCCGCGGATGAAAAAACCATGGAGTTTCTGCTTTCTGAAATAAACTGCCTGCGCAGGCTTCTGAACGCGGAAAGCGTAACGGTTTCCCTTGAACCCATCAACCAGGAAAAAGGCCCCGCCCCCTCAATGCTCGTAAAAGCCGGGACCGTCTATCTGCCGCTTGAGGGAATTATTGATGTGAAAGCGGAACTTGAAAAACTGACAAAGCAGAAGAAAGAACTTCTCGGCTGGATAGCGGCATCAAAAGCTAAACTCGGCAATGAAAAATTCCTCGCGAAAGCCCCTCCCAACGTAGTTGAAGAGGCTAAAGCACATCTTGAGGAAATGATCAAAAAACTCGAACGGACGGAGGACATGATAAAGGCCCTGAACTGATAATGCCTTTATGAAATGCCGGAAAAATCCGGCAGAAATATTTTAGTAAATGATTGTTAAAGGTAAATTGACATTGTCCCAGCAGGTGGCGGGACGTAACCGTTTTCTGTTTTTTTCTCTCATAAACGGGGTATCATTCACCTGCCTTGCCGACAATATACTTATCCTTTATTCACTGAAATCGGGATGCCCCGACTATGTGGTGGCAATACTCGCGTCCTTCAATTTCTGGTGCAATGTCTTCATGCTTTTCGGCAAATTCCTGACGGCCCGTTACGGCGCGGCTGGAGCGTTCGGCATATCGTGGATTTTAAGAAACCTCTCGGCACTGCTGACAGCTTCGGCCCCGCTCTTTACAATGTATATTTCAAACCGGGCAGGAATATACGCGCTGGTGATAGGCATATTCGGTTTTTTCTCATTCAAATCATCCGGAACGGTCGCTTATTCTCCGCTTGTAGGAGAAATAACGAGCCCAGGGAACAGGGGCAAATTTTCATCCAGAATATCCCAGTTCGCGAATTTCGCCTGCATGATTACCATGTGCCTTATCATCCTTGTAATGCATTTTACCCAATCTCTTTCGACCTATCAGTGGATAATTTTCACAGGGGCGATATCAGGCTTCATCTCGACATTTTTCGTCTTTAGAATCGACGAAACGGAAATGCCCCGCATATCGGCGTGCAAATCTATAAAGGAAACATTTCTCACTACTCTGAGGGTACCGAAATACCGCAAGATGCTTTTCGCGTACTGCTGCTGCAATTCCGGGATAATGTTCATGATTCCCATATCCATGATGGCAATAAAGGAAGGCTACGGGATATCCGATTACAATGCCCTGGTCTTCGCTGTGGTGCAGTTGGCTGGAGGAATAATTATAGCGTCAATAAGCGGAGTGCTCTCGGAAGAAGCCGGGCCGCGGCCGCTTATCATAATATATTTCTGCTGTATGCTGCTTCTCGCGTTCTGCTGGATTTGCGCGCCCGTCAAATTTTTCTGGACATACGCCATATTCCTTTTCATTCTCGGCGGAATGTGCAATTCGGGAACGTACATGACGCTGCTTCATTATTTTCTCATATCAGTGCCGGAGAAAGAGAGAGTCGGCACAATACTTTTCATATCTCTGGTCGCCGGAGTATGCGCCGGTATCGCCGGTACTGTCATCAGCAGCAGTCTTATCAGATACCTGCACTGTCTGAATCTCGCTCCCCTTGACATGTACAGGATTTATTTTGCGGCGGTACTCATCATCATGTTTGTGATGCTATTCTTCGTTTGCAGGCTGGAGCCGATTGAAGACTGGCGCATAGGCAAAGTCCTGAGCCTTGTTTTCGCACCGCGCGATATACAGGCACTTTACTTTCTCAATCGGAATGAAAATATCCGCAATCCCGCTGAAGAACTCGAAAACATCGAGAAGCTTGAAGACATAGGCTCTCAACTTTCGGAAAAAGCGCTTCTCTCATATTTGGATTCACCTAAACTGGTTTTGCGCGTAAGAGCGCTTCAGGCGCTTCGCCAGATAGATTTCGGAAAGAATGCCAGGGACGCAATTCTGGAAGAACTCAAATACGGTGAATACGCCACCGCCCCGACCGCCGCGCAGATAGCGGGAGAACGCGGCATAAAAGAAGCCGTTCCGCTCCTGCTGAAAGGACTGGATTCCCAGGACAACTATTTCAAAGGCAGATGTATGCTCGCACTTGTTCAGCTCAAGGAAAAATCCTGCATTGAACGGATAGAAAAAATATTCAGTGAGGCTGAAAATCCCAGGCTTGTAGTCCATGGCGCCGCGGCCCTCGCTGAAATAGGCGATCCCGCCGCACTCACTCTCCTATTGCGCAAAGCCATTGTCACAACGCTTCCCGAACGCGTCCGTTATGAGATAATATACAGCATATCGGAACTCTCCGGCATTGCCGATAACTTTTATAAATTTCTGAGGATTTACCAGAAGGACAGGAATGAAGGAATCGCTTATATCCTTGACTATATAGAACACCTGAACGCAAACCAGCTGGACCCGGCCTTCAAGAAGCTTCTCGAAAGCTACAGCGAAAACCGCACAGGGAACAGAGAACTCATCGATATGCTTCTAAAAAAGACCGATGATGAGAAGAGAAAAATAATCTCAACCATCGACGAGTTTCTGAAAAGCTGTCCCTCTGAAAAACTCTATCCAGAGATAATATACTGCCTTGTAGCCATACACAGAATGTGTGGAAGCGTCTAAATCAGGAACGTTTGCTCAGAACGCTCTTTTCATAGTCGCACATGAAGTTAAGCCATGAAGCGCCGACTGGAACATCAGATTTCATGCAGTAAAAATCCCATATCGCGCCGAACGGCATGCCCTTGAACTCTTCCATAATGGCAAGCTTTTCGGCGCCGCAACCGTCTTTTTCAAGTTTTTTCAGTAGCGGCACGGGCTCAAGCATGGCGTAGAGAAGAGCTTTTTTGAAGCTTCTTGCGCCGATAGTCCATGCTCCAAGCCTGTTGATGCTGCCGTCAAAGAAATCCGTGGCAAGAAATACCTTGTCAAGAGCGTTGCCTCTGACAAGCTCACGGGCAAGGTTCAGGAGGTCGTCGTTCATTATCACTACATGGTCGGAATCCCAGCGCATCGGCCTGCTTACATGAAGAAGCAGTTCGGGAATAAACGTCAGCAGCGCGGAAAGCTTATCATGTACCGTCTCGGTGGGATGATAATGCCCCATGTCAAGGCATGGCAATTTTTTTCTGCTGATGGCATAAGCCATGTAAAATTCATTGCTGCCGACAACATATTCCTCACTGCCGAGCCCGAAAAGTTTTCCCTCAACAGCGTCTTTTATTCCATGAAGGTCTGTTTTGAAAATTTCATCCAGAGACTCTGCCAGTCTTTCACGCGGAGACCACCTGTCCGCAGGATAATCTTTCAGGCCGTCCGGAACCCAGAAATTAATTACGCAGGTATCCTTGAGTTTTTTTGCAAATTCCGCGGCTATCTTACGGCATTTTATGCCATGATCTATCCAGAATTTGCGAATGGATTTATCGGCATTGGAAAGAGTAAAACCGGATTCCGCCTTGGGATGCGCAAAGAAAGTAGGATTGAAATCAAGCTTTACTTTTTCGGAAATCGCCCAGTCAATCCATCCGGCGAAATGCTCCGCGCCTATTTCATCACGTTCCACAAACTTACCGTCCGACTCAAGATATATCGCATGCAGGTTAAGGCGTTTTTTGCCGGGAATAAGTGTAAACGCCTTCTCCAAATCATTTCTCAATTCATCCGCGCACCTGGCCTTGCCCGGGAAAGCCCCGGTCGCCATAATACCGCCGCCCGGAGCGCCTTTTTTCACCTCAAAGCCTCCGACGTCGTCCCCCTGCCAGCAGTGAAGGGAAAGATTTATGCCGTCAAGTTTTTTCAGCGCTTTGTCAACATCAATTTCCCAGTTGTTGTACAACTCCGCCGCGTCTTCATATCTTCTGTTTATGTCCGAACTCTTCAGTGAAGGATATTTCATTATGCAAAAGCCTCCGTTAGGATTTATCCGGCTTTGCCGGGATTTTAAGACGGTTGCGACGAAGCGCAACCCTCCACAATTATACATTGACATACCCTTAGCGTGGAGGGATTTGCTTCGTCAAATCCGTTCCCCGAATAACAATTTCCTGTACGATTAACTTATCTCTAAATATGCCTCAAAACCCGAAATTTTCAAAGCATCCGGCAAAAAATAAAGAAACTCCGCGCCTGGATGACGCGGAGTTTCCCAAGGAAGGGATAGGGACTTAAGGGAGAGGGTCAAAAGACTTTTTGTCTTCATCGAAAATAAACTGGTCATAGCCGTAATCATTTTCATCAATGATACCGCCCCAGGCCTTGATGCCGGAATTTTCGATTTTATCGCTGGCCGCCTTTATTTCAGCGGACAATTCAGGAGCGAGAGGCGTATCGGGTTTTACCGGTACGCTTTCAATCACAGCTACTAATTTTGATTTTTTGCGAACTTCGCCTTCGGTACCAAGTATCCATCCAAGTCCCGGTATGTCGCCAAGGTACGGGACCTTGTCGGTGCTCTTGATAACCTGTTCCTTGTCCAGTCCGCCTATAACGAACTTCTTACCGGAATTATCCAGCGTTACTTTAGTGCTGACTTCAGTTTTTGAAGTTCTGGGATACCCGGTATTTTTGAAACCGATGAGATTGGTATTCGACATATAAACATCAATCGTGGAAGCCCTGCCGCAGACTACCGGCTTGAGGGTCATGTTGAACCCGTAGGAATTTATGGCGGAGTCTCTCTGAACATCCTTGGCCACAGTGTAGGAACGGTCAGTGGACCAGTTTGTCTGGTCTGCCCAGTTGAGTATCATGAGGGTACTGCCTCCGGAGGCCGGCGTAACGGATGTGGCGCGTTCAACCTTGACATTGTACGCTTTAGTTGATTTTCCGATATTGGCGTTCTGCGCCTCTACCCAGAAATAGGCATCCGCATCCTCCTCCAGTTCCATGTAATAATAGGTTTCCGAACCTATTGTCGTTTTGGTTACCATAAAGTCAATGGTGGCATTGACGGCGGCACCTGCGCCGGTGAGGATTTTGATTGTGTCCCCGTTTTCATCCATAGCGCCGTTTATTCTGTATCTGCCGTACTGGGCGTTACCATAAGCGTCGGCAAGGGAGGCCGGCAAAGCAGTGCCGTTATCCCACTTC
Source organism: Lentisphaerae bacterium GWF2_44_16 (assembly GCA_001803225.1). Classification (GTDB taxonomy): domain Bacteria; phylum Verrucomicrobiota; class Lentisphaeria; order Victivallales; family GWF2-45-14; genus GWF2-44-16. The sequence goes on from MHBF01000158.1 coordinate 12,943, forward strand.
GCGTCAGTTAACCTTATATAGAGGTTTGCCGAAACATTGCTCGCTATTTTGGAACCGTTCTGTATCGCGGCAAGTCTGCTTGTACTTGTGATAGCGCCTTCAGTATTGTTCAGCAAAGAGAGAGAACCTGAAGTTATCACATTGGCCTTGCCTCTTGATACGAGGAAATCCAGATATTTGGTGTTCCATTTGGGACTGAAGTTAATATATTCGGTATGGGAGTCGCCGATATAAGACCTTGTCGCAGGCTGCATATTGGCAATATCCCAGCCGTCGGTCCATCTGCCGCCGATAGCGAAGAGATCAGAACCGGGGCCGTTTTTCCATGCCTGGAAATCAGCGCCGATTTTGCCGTCATTCTCATAATCCAGCTCGTAGATGGTGTATTTTATCAACGCTTCCGCAGTCGGCACGTCATAGACTTTAAGAAGCTCTTCTATGGTTTTTACGGAATACGCCGGAGTATAAAAGAATATGGCGTTAAGATCGGGATCAGCCCTGAGCCTGTCTTTGCCCTGGTCCAATTCGTAGGGGTCGTTGGCTGTTGTCGATACGCCTACATTGAGGAGTATGCTCCTGAGAGAACTCGCGTCAATATAGCGAGGAAAATACAGGTAATTCTTGTGTCCGCTGGATGAAGAGGCATTGGGCTGGTCGAGTTTTTCAATCAGCTCATCGATTCCCATGGCGCCGTTAGGCTGTTTTCCGAATCTGAACTGTTCGGCTGAAACAATCAGGAAGCCCGCGCCGTCCATATATTTTATGGCTTCGACTTTAGCCGCGCCGGGGCCCGCGGAAGAGTTTGGAGTACCGTTATCTATGTGCGTCGGGTTTGCCGGAGTAACTCTGTAAGACTGGACGGCGGACCTGACATAAGGACGCAATTCGTAAGGGTCCGCATGTTTCAGCGCATATACCTTCGTAAATATCCACGGGTCATTGTTTGTGTTTATGAATTTCACTTCTTTGGTATCGTCTTTGATGTTCAGTCTCAAATGAG
>MHBF01000159.1 GCA_001803225.1 Lentisphaerae bacterium GWF2_44_16
CATCGAGCTCCTCGTTGTCGTGGCGATTATAGCTATATTGGCCGGAATGCTCCTCCCCGCTCTGGGAAAAGCCAAAGACAAAGCCCGGCAGATTCAATGCGCCGGAAATCTCAAACAACTGGGCAGCGCGGTTGCCATGTATCAAAATGACTGGGGCGGACTTTTTCCGGGCGGGGTTACAGGTACAGCATACTTTTTCTCTGGTCTGGAACCATATACAAATATTGAAGCGTCAAAGGCTAATTCCAGTGCTGCCAGGGCAAAAGTATATTTTTGTCCGTCAGATAAAGTAAGGGAAAGTGCATCTATGTTCAGAAACAGTTATATGCTGAATTATTATTGCAGATGGGATTCAGAGGCCAGTACGGGTGGACAGATGAAACGCGGTTCAAACATAATATCCCCTTCAACTATAATATATCTTGCTGACGGACAAAGAAATGCGGTGGCCGGAGAAATCGGTTATCCTTTACTTTTTTCAGTGAATACCTGGCCTTTTAAGAGCGATGCCGAACCGCTGCTGGGCGGCGATTTCAGGCATCTCAACTTGATGAACACCTTATATTGCGATATGCATGTATCAAATGTCAATTTGGAAAAAGTCTATGGAAGCCTGAAAAAATATGTCTATGAATAAAAATAATGAAAAAAAGGAGAAAGTCGAATGAAAAAACTGTCAGTCTCAATTGTCGTAACGCTCTTCTGCGCATGTATCGCCTACGGGGCTCCCGGCAACGGAACACATGTCCTGAATGTTAAAAGAACTTTAAGTTGTGAAATAGTCGTCACGGACGATGCCGGGCCTGTAGCGGCCTTTGCCGGAAAGGAACTGAAAGAACTGCTCAGTCAGTCATTATCCGCCGATGTCCCCATCGTAAAAAAACCGGATGAAAAGAAAACGTCAATCATCCTTGGAAACAATCAATATCTCAAAAACGCTGGTATTGACATAAGCAAATTGCCACGTGACGGTTTCATCATAAAATCTTCCGGCAATAATATTTTTATAGCCGGTATCGACAGTATGGACGCCAATCCGGAAAAGGGACTGAAAGGCGGAATTTGGGGATTGTATTTTGAGCGCGGGACACTCTTCGGTGTATATGATTTTCTGGAACGTTATGCCGGAATTCGTTTCTATTTTCCCGGAAAAATAGGAACGGTTATCCCTAAACACGAAACGCTCAAACTGGAAGCTATGAACATTACGGAAAAACCGGATTATACAGTGCGGAAATTTTCGAGTTTCTCCGGTATGCTCCCGGATGGACGCGACGGCAAAGATTCATGGTCTTTCAAGAATATGAATTACTACCGTCTGAGGCTTGAAACAAGGTATATACCCAATTGCCACGGCTTGGGAAGGCTCGGTTATGTTGAACGTTTCGGCGAATCACACCCTGAATATTTCGCCCTTATGCAAAACGGCAAAAGATATGTTTCACCCACTTTACAGCATACCGGACAGCTCTGTTACAGCAGCGGAATAAAGGATGAGATATATAAGGACGCGGAAGCATTTCTCACAGGCAAGCCCGCAAGCTCCAGAAATATAATGTCAAAGTATGGATGTATATGGGACCAGAGCGGTTTTCAGACGGGATATTTCAATATAATGCCCCAGGATGGAATGTACCTCTGCAGGTGTCCGGAATGCCAAAAGCATTTCTCAAAAGGACCGAAGGCAACATCTGAATTCATGTGGGACTTTGTATGCGATACCGCCGAAAAACTTAAAAAGAACAATATTCCCGGATATATAACCATGATGGCATATTCTCCCTATCGTGAAGTGCCCGACAGGGAAATACCCTCTCATGTTCTCGTTATGCTTGCCGAAGCCGGCCCCTGGATAATGCATATCCCCGACATATACAAAAAAGAAGTCGATGAAATCAAGGCATGGTACAATAAGCAGAAGAGAAAAATATGGCTCTGGAATTACACGAACAAGTACGGAAAAAGGGAAATACTGGGGGTACCTGACGTTACTCCCAAGTGCATCGGCAAATATTATAAAGAGCAGGCCCCTTATATTTTCGGGGCATATATGGAATCTGAAACTGACAAGTATATTTTCCATTATCTTGATTATTATGTGTTCTCAAAAGTCTGCTGGAATAATTCTTCCGATGTGGATAAAATCCTTAAGGAGCATTATCAGAAAATGTTCGGCGCCGCCGCCGGTACAATGGAGAAAATCTATGAGCGCTTTGAAGAAAACTGGCTGAAAGTAATCGGTAAGCCTATAGAAACGCCCCTCGGCCCTGCCAGTGTTCCCGTTTCGGATTATGAACTCTGGGAAAAAATTTATTCTCAGGATGAAATAGATTCTCTTGATAAGCGGTTTGGTGAAGCTGAAAAGCTCACCGCGTCTTCTCAGGAAGAAAATGAAAGAGTGCGTTTCATGCGTGAAAATATGTTCAAACCCTTGAAAGACGCCCGTGAACTTTACCTGAAAAACAAAAAGGAAATCAGCGACCTGAATTTCTATTCTCCTTCGACTGACGCGCCTGTAAGCGTTGATGGAACTCTTGATGAAAAAGTCTGGAATGAGTCTGAAAAAGTATTTCTGCGTCCGTTCGGCAAAGACAGCGGCAAGAATGACAGGGCTTTGAAGACTATAGTCCGCGCCATTCATGACAAAGACAATCTGTATATTTCCTTTGAGTGCGAGGAGCCGGAAATGGCCATCGTCTCATCTTCGGAAAGAAAAGCCGACGACAAGGAAATATGGAAAGATCCATCCGTCGAAGTATTTCTCAATCCATCGGGAGACAGAAAAAAATATTATCAGCTCATGATAAACGCTTCGGGTTCACTTTCGGATCTTTCAGCTGAAAAGGTAGGGGCATCGCAGACCCATGACTGGGCATGGAACAGCGGCGCGACTGTCGCGGTAAAGAAAAATAAAGGTTCATGGATTGCCGAAATAGCGGTACCGATAAAGAATCTGCCTGGATTTAATCCTGATGGCTTCCCGGTGAATTTCAACAGGAACAGAATATTACTCAAAAAAGATGGCGATTATGTCAAACTCTTTACCTGGAGCCCGTTTTTAAGACATGGTTTTCATGAGCTGGAAAATTTTGGAAGCATCCGCTTCCAAAAAAAAAATGACGGAAACATTGTGAATAACGGGGATTTCACCGCCGAAGTCAAAGACCGTTATGCAGGCAAATGGGCCGGGCCTCAGAAAAACGATATCAAAAATGGGGAATCCTGGGCAATTGTATCGGATGAGTTTATAAATGGCGGCAAATCCCTGATGCTCAAATGCCCGGAAAAAGGAAGCGTCTGCCTGACGCAGTACCTTCCGGAAATGAAAGCAAATACCGAGTATCTGCTGACATTTTTTCTGAAGACGGAGGATGTTGTTCCTCTTGAAAGAGGCGCATCTGGGGTCTGCGTAAATATAAACTATGACAAAAACCTCTGGTTTCCCGCGAACTTCTATACAGGGGCTGTTCCCTGGACCAAGCAGGGTTTCAAGTTCAAAACCGCCGAAAAAGACCCGAACAATAAAAATCCCGGCTATATCCGTCTTCGCATTATGAATGCAAAAGGAACGGCATGGTTCGATGACGTTAAAATAGTACCCGTCACGGAATGAAATTATATTAAGGGTGTCATTTATCTTTTTGAACTTAGCCTGCACCGTGCTGTCCCAGTCGAACGTAGTAAACTGCCAATCAATAATTGGGTTGCGCGTTGTCGCAACCGTCTTAAAGTCCCGGCAAAGACGGATTTGCTTTGTCAAATTCATTCCCCGGATAACAATTTTCTATACAATTAAATCAGATAATATGATAAGGCGGCTTGATAAATGAGTTTGAGAAAATGAACATCAAAATGCGGATGATTATTTAAAGAGAGGGAAAAAACATTATTGAAAAAGTGATTTTTGATTTATCATATTTGAATTGTCGCTCTTTTTCAGTATTCTATATCTCAGCTTTAATATAATAACATGAGGATCGATAATAATATGTCTGAAAGTTTTTTGCAGAATAATTTTGCCGAACGCATAGGCGGGGCCCGTTACGGAAAAGATACCACCATTTACAAATTCGAAAAGATCAAACGCGCGAAACGTGCCGCCATGACAGCCAATCCAGGAGTATCCATTATTGATATGGGTGTCGGAGAACCCGATGATATGGCTTTTCCGGAAGTTATCAACGCGCTTGCTGAAGAAGCCGCCAAATGGGAAAACCGCACTTATGCCGATAACGGCATTTCCGAATTCAAAAACGCGGTTGCCAGATATATGAAATCTCTCTACAAAGTCGATCTGGACCCTGAAAAGGAAATAAACCATTCCATCGGCAGCAAAGCTGCCCTCAGTTTCCTTCCGGCATGTTTCATAAACCCCGGAGACATCACCATTATGACTGTACCCGGATATCCCGTAATGGGCACCTGGACCAAATATTTAGGTGGAGAAGTTATCAACCTGCCGCTCCTTGAGGAAAAAGGCTTTTTCCCCGATCTTTCCTCTCTGAACGAAGACCAGAGAAAAAGAGCGAAACTTCTTTATCTCAATTATCCCAACAATCCGACAGGGGCCTCCGCCGATGAAAAAATGTTTGCCGAAGCGGTAAAATTCGCGAAGGAAAACAATATACTGATAGTTTCCGATGCCGCTTACGCGCCTCTTAATTTCAAGGGAAAACCTCTGAGCATTTTATCCATTCCCGGGGCAAAGGAAGTGGCGGTCGAACTTCACAGTATGTCAAAGGGTTTTAATATGACCGGCTGGCGTTTGAGCTGGGTCTGCGGCAATGAACTCGCGATAAAGGCTTTTTCCGATGTGAAAGACAATGCCGACAGCGGACAGTTCGCCGCAATTCAGAAAGCCGCCGTAAAGGCATTGGACAATCAGGCCCATATAACACCGAAGATTTCACAGAAGTATGAACACAGGCTCAAACGCATGACCGAAACCCTGAAGAGAATTGGTTTTCCCGCCAGAATGCCGGAAGGCTCCTTTTACCTGTATGTAAGAGCGCCTAAGGGAACCTCGGACGGGATTTCCTTTGCGAGCGGAGAAGATTTCAGCCAATGGCTCATCAAGGAAAAACTCATCAGTTCCGTTCCCTGGGACGATGCCGGGCATTATGTCAGGTTTTCAGCCACGTTTGTAGCGAGGGGCGGAAAAAATGAAGAAGAAGAAGTATTAAACGAGTTTGAACGCAGGCTCAGCGGCGTTAAGTTTATCTTCTAGCAGGCAGAATAATAAAAATCCGAAATAAGGAGAGTTACGATGGAAGAAAAAATCAGAGCTAAACTGGAAGAGCTTCGCGTTCACCTGCAGGCGGACGGCGGAGATATGGAAGTCGCGGCGATTGAAGGAAAAAATGTCAGTCTGCGTCTGCGCGGCGCATGCGGTTGCTGTCCTCACGCCACAATGACAATCAAAGAGGGAATACAGAGAATATTGAGAGAAGAAATAGACCCCGAAATCGAAGTCGAAAGAGTCGATTAACAAATCCATTTATTTTTCTGAAACGGGAACTTTCCGCAGGAAGCGGTATTTTCCCGTTTCCAAGTATTTTAAGGGGGAACGTTCTTGAATATTTCCGATTTTCTTGTCAGAGGCATCATAAAAAGCATCAATGCGAGATTCTCCTTTGCGGATACGGTTTCAACCGTTACAAAAGGCATTTTTGTGCATGATACCGATCCGGTATCTTCCTTTATCTTCGCTAAGGCCCTTACTGTAGGGGCGCTTGTTTCTCCTTTACTGGAAGGGGATGAAAAATATTCACTGCGCTGGGAATATGACGGAAAGATTTCGTCAGTTCTTGTAGATGTCAATGCCAAATGTGAAGTAAGAGGAATCCCCAGAGAAACAAAGCTTGCCTCAATGGTTTCAAAAGAGGATGAACTTTTCGGAAATGACGGCAAAGTGACGGCAATAAAATCCGTTGATGGCAAGATACTTAACTCCGGCTGCTGTAAAGCGGCGCTGATGGATATTGCCGAAGATATGGCCTTTTTCTTTTCCACAAGCGACCAGCTTGAAACGGGCATTTCAGTGATAATTGATTTAAACGGCGATCCGCAGAAACCGGTAAAAAAGGCCTGCGGCTTTATGCTTCAGGCCATGCCGGGATGTGATTTAAAGGCGTTTGACGTATGCAGAAACCGCATGAACAGCCCGGAATTCACAGCCGTCATAAAGTCGTCTGAAATGACGGAAGAAAAGAAATTGTGGAGCATTATCGGGGCGCTTCTCGGGATTTCGGTGGAGGATTCACCGGAAAATAAAATAAAAAAGGAAATTTTTTACGAGTTTTCATCTTCTCCCGATTATGTCTGTTCCTGTTCCCGCAAAAAAATGAAACAGGCTGTTTCCGTTTTGAAAAAAGAAGAAATAGATGATATTTTCAGGGAAGAGAAGGAAATCAGGATAAAATGCGAATTCTGCAATAAAACCTATTCTTTTGCGGAGAATGATTTCAGTATAGATGGGCTCTAATCCCGGGGGATACATTCTGAAAGATGAAAGAAGAAGGAATATGGAAACGCCTGACGCCTCTTGTCGGCGCTCAGTTTCTCGGGATTTTCAACGATCACGCCTTTAAAATGGTTACAGTACTTACGGCTGTGGGTATTTCCAGAAATTACTCAACAGACACCGCCTTTCTATCTATAATGACAATAGCTTTTGTCGCGCCTTTCATACTGTTCTCCGAAAGTGCCGGGTATTTCGCTGACAAGTTTTCAAAACGGGTTACTCTGATACTCTCAAAAGCCGCCGAATTGCTGATAATGCTTCTGGGAGTTTACGTATTCAGCAAAGTTCCCGAATGGGGTGTTTCGCCTCTTATCGGCGTTATGTTTCTGATGGCGGCGCAGAGCACTTTTTTCAGCCCGCCTTTCAGCGGTATCCTGCCTGAACTTTTTCCGGAAAAAGACCTCTCAAAAGTGAACGGGATTGCGGGGATGCTGAGTTTTTCAGCAATAATTCTGGGGGTAAGCGGAGGCTTCATAATCAAAAGCATAAGCGGAAATGAATTATACATGTGCGGTGTTATTTTTTCATTTATTTCGCTTGCCGGTTTTCTTTTTTCTTTGAAAATATTCAGTGTACCGGCGGCTAACAAAGCACGGAAATGGGATTGGAGTTTCATTGCAAAACATATAGAAGGCTTCAAGTTTATGAAGTCAAAAAAATCTCTTTTTCTGGCAGTTCTGGGGGAATCATATTTTTATGCGGTGGGTGCATTCATACAGTCCGTGCTGATAATACTGGCGAAATACAATCTTGACATTCCCGGGACAAGCGCCGTGGACATAGGGATACTTCAACTGGCCCCGGCGCTGGGGATGGGGGCGGGATGTTTTCTGGCAGGTTATCTTTCGGGGAATAAAGTCGAATTAGGGCTTGTTCCTTTTGGCGCTATCGGGATGGTGGTATTTCTCATTCTCACGGCGTTTGTGCAGGGGCCGTGTGTTGACATGGGCCTTTTCATGTTTTATCCGGTGCTTTTCATAATACTGATTTTTCTCGGAATGGCGGGCGGAATTTTTGTGATTCCTCTGAAGGCCTATCAGCAACAGCGTACAGAGGTTTCAGAGAGAGGAAAGTTTTTCGGAAACGCCAACAAAATATGTTTTACCGCGATTTTATTTTCGGGTTTTCTGATGTTTTTTCTCAGTTCAGGAACTCATGATGTCGTTTCAAAGACATCCGGGATTTTATCTTTTCTGCAATCGTACTGCCTTTCGCTGACGCCTTCGTCAATTCTCATAATCCTCGCGCTGCTGACTTTTTCAGTGTCAGCTTATCTTTTCTGGCTGCTGCCGGAATTTGCCATACGTTTTATCATAGTGATTCTCACTAAAATTATTTACAAAATGCGCATAACAGGCGCTGAAAACATTCCTGAGAAAGGCCCGGCTCTGCTTGTATCAAATCATGTTTCCTTCGTTGACGGCCTTCTCATAACGGCCTGTACTTCAAGAAGCATACGTTTTCTCATGCACGAGGATTATTACAGGTATCCCCTGCTCTATCCCTTTGTGAAGTGGGCCGGGTTCATCGAAGTCCCCAGCATGAAAAGAGTCGGTAAAATGAACGCTCTTTTTGAAACAACCAAAAAATATTTAAGGAACGGCGAAATACTCTGTGTGTTTCCGGAGGGCAAACTTACAAGAAACGGCGTCATGGACGAATTCAAAGAGGGCATACGAAAAATGCTTCCTGAGGAAATCCGCGTACCCATAATTCCCATAAGGCTCGGTATGATATGGGGGAGTATTTTCAGTTACTATTACGGGAAGATCAAATTCAGGTTTCCGATGGAATTTCCGCATCCGGCTTCCGTTACGATAGGCCCGCCTGTAGCGGATGGCACTACACCTTTTGAAATGCGGCAGATAATATCGGAGCTTGCCGCTGAAACAGAACTCGTGCCGCGTTCAGAGGAACGGCCTATTCATTACCAGTTTGCCAAACTCGCCAAGCAAAGGCCTTTCAGAAAAACCATATATGATTTCGGAAAAAACAAGGCCTGCGGAAATTTTGAACTGCTTGTGCGGGCCATACTTTTAAGCCGTAAAATACGCGAACTGTCCGCCCCGGAAGATAAATACGTAGGCGTGCTGTTGCCGAACACTTCCGCCGCGGCGTTGACCCTTCTTGCCGTCATGATGGCGGATAAAGTGCCTGCGGTGCTGAATTTCACGTCCTCAAAAGCAAGCATTGAGACTGCCATCGCTAAAGCCGACATCAAATGTATTCTCAGCAGCCGTCTTTTTCTTGAAAAAGCAGGAATAGAAAAAATCGACGGCATGGTTTTTCTGGAAGACATAGCTAAAAGCATATCGAAAATGAAAAAATATGCCGCGTTTCTGACGGCCGCATTTCTCCCGAGGCAGGAGCTTATGAAAATTGTGGCCCCTGAAAGCCACAGAGATGTTTTTAGAACGGCAGTGCTTTTATTTTCCAGCGGCTCCACGGGTTTGCCGAAAGGGATAATGCTTTCGCATCATAACATCAGCTCCAACGTATATTCCTTTCTCCGCATAATGGGCTGGTCACATAAAGACAGCATTATGGGAAGCCTGCCTCTCTTTCACTCTTTCGGTCTGATAACAGGTTTCTGGATTCCCATGATGACCGGATGCAAAGTGGTATATACTACGAACCCTCTGGACGCGACTTCCATAGGCAGGGCGCTGGAAGAGCACAAACTGACCATACTTCTGGCAACCCCTACCTTTATTCAGGCATATATGCGGAAATGCGCTCCGAAACAATTTTTGTCCCTGCGCCTTGTCGTAACCGGCGCCGAAAAACTCCGCTCAGATATAGCTGAAAAATTCAGAAAAATGACAGGACTGAGCCTGATAGAAGGTTACGGCTGCACGGAACTCTCCCCGGTAGTCTCGATAAATGTTTCAAACTCAATCCTGAATATCGGGATTATTCCCGGTAAACAGGGCAGCATAGGGCCTCCAATGCCAGGAATATGCGTTAAAATAGTTGATCCCGCGACTTTCAAGGTGCTTCCTCCCGATACCGACGGACTGATGCTGGTCAAAGGCGCAAACGTAATGCTGGGATATCTCAACGAACCTGAAAAAACCGCCGAAATCATAAAAGACGGCTGGTACAACACCGGCGATATAGCCAAAATGAATGGAAACGGCTATCTTACCATTACAGGACGTATTTCCAGATTCAGCAAAATAGGCGGCGAAATGGTTCCGCACGAGCTTGTCGAAAATACCATAAACGAAATCTTGAAAACAGAAGAACGCTGCATTGCCGTTACCGGAATCCCCGACAAGACGAAAGGCGAAAAACTTATTGTTTTCCATACATATCTTGAATTAATTCCCGAAAAAATTATTGAGGAAATGCGGATAAAAGGTCTTCCAAACCTCTGGATACCAAGAGCGGACGCCTTTATAAAACTCGAACATATGCCCCTGCTGGGTTCCGGAAAACTCGACCTGTCAAACATCAGACAGCTCGCTGAAAAAGTTGCCGCCGATGAAAGTGAATGATTTCAAAAAAATAATGGTCATCGTAAATCCAAACGCCGGAAAGGGCTGCAAAGCCCCCGGGTTTCTCAGAAAACTTCTCGGCTTCCGCCACGGCAATACAGAAAATATCAGCACCGCTCAGATTATTGAAAAAATCCTTTTGTCTTTTTTAGAATATGAACTGGTCCCTGAAATTTTTACAAGTTCCGCTCCGGGTGACGCGGAAAAAGAAGCCCGCCGTTGCGTACAACGCAATTATGACGCGCTTATCGCTGTGGGAGGGGACGGCACCGTCAACGAAGTCATAAACGGCATTGCCGGAACAAACACGGCGCTCGGCGTTATCCCTTTCGGCACGGCAAATGTCTTCGCGGCGCAGAATAATCTGCCTTCCGATATCGCCGGGGCCTGCAAAGTCGTCATGAGCGGAAAAATCATCAGGCTTGATCTTGGCTGTATAAATGGGGAAAGATATTTCGCATGTATGGCCGGAATTGGTTTTGACGCTTACGTGATAAAAAAAGCAGATCGCAGAATGAAAAAAATCTTTGGAATGTTTTCATATTTTTTTGCGATGATTTTCTCTTATTTTTCATACAAATTCGAAGACATCGAATTTGAAATTGACAGTCAGCCCCTTAAAAAAAACGGGAAGCTTTTATTCGTCTGCAACGGGCCTTATTACGGAGGGTCCATGCTCATGGCCCCTAAAGCTGATCCGGCGGACGGCCTTCTGGATATATGCATACTGAAAAAATCCGGTATTTTCAGCCTCATCAGCTACGTCATTGCCATTTATAGAGGAACTCTTCACAAAAATAAAAACGCCGAATACTGGCAATGCGGAAAAATTTCGCTTTGTGGAAAAACCGGACATCCCGTTCACGCGGACGCGGAATATATAGGGGTTTTTCCGGCTGAAATAAAAATATGTCCCGGGGCCCTTAAAACAATTATACCATGATAAAAACATTGCTCGGAAAATTGCATGTCATAGCCGCTTTACCTGAAAAAAACAGGTATGAAGCCGTTATTCTGATACACGGTCTTCTCCTGAGGGGATTGTACATGAGGCGGATTGGAGTTTTTCTGGCGCGCAATGGATATACTGTTTTTATCTATGACTATTTTACGTCGAGAAAAAAAATAGCCGGACACGGCGCGGACTTTGAAAGATATCTTGAAAATATTGCTTCTGAAAACCCGTCCCTGAAAATAAATATAGTTACCCACAGCCTCGGTGGGATAATAACCCGGGAAGCTCTCGGCAGAATCGATGCCGGTAATTCATTCCTGAAAGACAGAATAAAACGCATTGTCATGCTGGTGCCTCCGAACCGGGGCTCTGATTTGGCAAAAGCGATAATCAGGCATTTTCCTTTCCTTGGAAAATTCATAAAACCGCTTCCCGAATTAAGCAGTTCACCGGATGCCTATGTCATGAAAACATATATTCCGTCAGATTACGAAACAGGCATAATAGCAGCCAGCCGTGATACGAAAGTATCCGAAAAAAGTACTCATCTGGAAAGTGAAAAAGACCATACCATGATAATTTCAGGGCATTCATTGATAATATTTTCCAGACAGGCACAGAAAGCCATTCTGAACTTTCTGGAAAACGGCAGCTTCTGACTATTCGGAAATGTAGTTAGGCGCGTCCTTGAGCATGATTACGTCATGCGGATGGCCTTCTTTCAAACCCGCGCTGCTGACCCGTATTACCCTGGCATTCTGCTGAAGGGCTTTTATATTTTTCGTGCCGCAGTATCCGCAGGAATACCTGAGTCCTCCGGCAAATTGAGTAATGACCTCATCGACTCCGCCACGGTACTGGACCATTCCCTCAATACCCTGCGGGACAAGTCTTTTTTCATCATCCACGTCAGCCTGTCCGTAACGTTCCCTGCTGGCTTTGGCTTTTTTCATTGCCTCAAGACTGCCCATGCCTCTGTAAATAACATATTTTCTGCCGTGGTGAATGATTTTTTCCCCGGGACTTTCCTGCGTTCCGGCAAGCACGGAACCCATCATGACTGATGACGCCCCCGCCGCTATTGCTTTCGCCACATCGCCGGACTGGTGTATGCCGCCGTCGGCTATTATCGGAATATCTTCTCCGACAGCCTTACTTACTTCATATATCGCCGAAAGTTGAGGTATGCCGACTCCCGCCACAACTCTTGTCGTACAAATGGAACCCGGCCCTATGCCGACTTTAAGAGCGTCCGCTCCGGCGTCCGCAAGTGCCTTCGCCGCTTCGGCAGTGGCTATATTTCCGGCGACAATGTCAACAGAACTGTATTTTGCCTTAATCATTCTTACTGTTTCCACAACACCTTTGCTGTGACCGTGGGCTGTATCAACAACAAGCACATCTACTCCGACGGCAATAAGGGCCGCCGCTCTTTCCTCATCATAAGGGCCTATTGCAGCGGCTACTCTCAGACGGTGATTTTTATCCCTGTTGAAATCGGGCTCTATATTTTCTATCAGCGTTTTCACATCATGGAAACTGTATAAGCCTGTAAGTTTTCCATCTTCATCGACAGTGGGCAGCTTTCCGACTTTGGCTTTTGTCATCATGTCAAAAGCCTCCTGAAGAGGTATTTTCTGATGCGCTGTGATAAGATTTCTGCTCATCACATCCCTCAGTTTCACGTTGCGGTCAGTCAGAAATTTGATATCGCGGGCCGTAAGTATACCGACGAGCCTGCCGTCTTCTTCCACTATCGGGAAACCCGAAAACGAAAATTTTTTCTTTTCCTTTTCATTGAACATTTCCTCTACGGTCTGATCGGGATGAAATACAACCGGGTCCTCTATGAGGCCATTCAGATAATGTTTAACTTTTTTGACTTCTTCGGCATGGTCTTCAATTGAAAAATTTTTGTGAATTACGCCTATCCCGCCGAGGCGCGCCATCGCGATTGCCATTTCGCTCTCGGTGACAGTATCCATTGCCGCGCTGATAAACGGTATGTTCAGTTTAACGTTTCTAGTCATACTGGATGATATATCCGCCTCTTCCGGCAGAAAATCGGCATACTGAGTAATCAGCGATATATCATCGAAAGTAAGCCCTTCGTACTTGAAAGACTCCATGAATTTGTCTATAAACCTGTTCTTCATCGGTAAATCTCCAGCAAAATAAATAAAGGCGTAATATAGGCGCGATATTCTGTTTTTAAAGTCATTCGCCAATAATTTTTACAAGAACACGTTTCCGGCGTTTTCCGTCAAATTCCCCGTAGAATACCTGTTCCCAGGGCCCGAAATCAAGTTTGCCGCCGCTTATGGCAACAACCGCTTCCCTGCCCATTACTGTTCTCTTGAGATGAGCGTCGGCGTTATCCTCAAAACCATTATGGGCGTATTGTGAATAAGGCTTTTCCGGCGCCAGACGCTCAAGCCACTTCTCAAAATCGGAATGCAACCCGCTTTCATTGTCGTTGATAAATACTGAAGCCGTAATATGCATCGCGTTGCAAAGCAGCATGCCTTCCTTAATTCCCGACTCCTTCAGACATTTTTCAAGTTCCGGAGTTATATTTATGAATGCCCTTCTTGTGGGAATGTCAAATGTAAGCTCTTTCCTGTAACTTTTCATAATCGCCGGCCCCTTTGTTCAATTTTAAAATGGATTTTAAGTCCGCAATGGAGTAAATTAGTACGCTTATCCACAAAATAAAAAGAGGTACTGATGAAAAAAATTCTTATTTTTCTTGCCGCTTCGACAGTTTTTATCAACATAACTCTAGCCGGAACTAAACTTTCCCCGTCCAAATACAAAGACGGAGTTTACACAGGCATAGGCCAGGGTTATGTCGGGGAAATAATCCTTCAGGTATTCATAAAAAACGGACGCATAAAAAATATACAGGTTGTCAAGCAGAATGAAAGCAGTCCCGGAAACGCCTTTAGTGATTTGAAAGGCAGTATCATTGTTGAACAGGGTGTTGAAAATATTGATGCGGTTTCCGGGGCGACAGTTACTTCAAAAGGCATATTTCAGGCCGTTGCCAACGCCCTTGAAAAAGCAGAAGGGAAAGACCCTGAAGCCGGAAATAGAAATGTCATTCCAGTCAGTGAAAAAAAACACGTCAAAAAATCCCTCGGAACAGTTCAGGTTACTCCGGCTCCGGTATGGGTCATCGGCTCCTATGATAAAAACGGCAGGCCGAACGTCATGACTGCCGCCTGGGCGGGCATATGCTGTTCAAATCCGCCCGCCGTAACCGTCTCGCTCAGGAAAGCTACTTATACTTATGGGAACATAATGGCTAAAAAAGCCTTTACCGTAAATATTCCCTCCGTAGATTACATTAAACAGACGGATTACTACGGAATAGCATCCGGCAAAAATACGGACAAGTTTCAGGTTACAGCCCTTACCCCTGTGAAAAGTGAGTTCGTTGACGCACCGTATGTCAAACAGTTCCCGATTGTACTTGAATGCAAACTCATTCACTCATACGACATAGGCCTTCACACGATGTTTGTCGGCCAGATTATGGATGTGAAAGCCGATGAATTCATCCTCAATAAAGACGGAAAAATAGACATGGGCAAACTTAACACATTTATATTTTCCCCCTCGAACAAAAAATATTACAAAACAGGCGAAGCCATCGGCAGTGCCTTTTCCATAGGAAAAAATTACGAGGACATATCTAAACTCATGCTCCAGCCCAAACCCAATGTTTTGGAAAATAATAAGTAGAAATTGTAATCCCTCCCTCGTTTTTCAAGGATGGCATTACAATCTTGAGGTTGAAATAATGGGACCTCAGTAGATGGAAGATTTTCCAAGAATAAAATGTAATATTGGAAAAGACGAATCTGGGAATATTGTAAAAATATATCATCTGCCAATGGATCAACAGTATGATAAAACTAGGATTTTAGGACATGGTGAATGTTTCGCTTTTACCGTTCAAGAAGCAGTTAAAAAAGGTTTTAGAAGGGCTAAAAAATACTATGGAAACCAAACCACAACGTCTTAATAAATTTGTATGTGCTAACTGTATCAATCCGAAAAGTCTCAAAAAACTTTTTACGAAAGGTACAGATAATGGAAAGTGTGATTACTGCAAAGAAACTAAAAGAATAATACCTCTTGACAAATTAACAGAGAAAATATGTATAGTTTTAGAAGAATTTAGAAAAGAACTATATGCCAATATAAAGGTCAATAGTGATTCAGAAGCTTATCCTATCTACTTCAAAGATATTTTATCTGAAAAAAATTTAACGTCAAATCCACAATTATTAAACGATGTTTCTGATTCTATAATATGTCCATCATACTATAGCCTATATACTCCAGAAGAAATTAGTAATGGTAATATGCTTTCAACACACCAAAAACTTTCTTCAGGTTATTCTTTTTTTGAAGAACTAACAAAAAAAGAAATGAGATTTTTCTTCATGGAAAATGATGATTGTTATTTATGTAGTTACACTTGTAAAAATTTTTTAAAAGAAATTTCTAAACATATAAAAACGAAATTAGTAGTAGAATTACCTAAAGGCACAAAACTTTACAGGGCTAGAGTAGATAAAAGTTTTCACACAAAATTAGGAGAGTTATGTTCACCTCCCAGCGAAAAAGCAATATCAAACAGAATGAGCCCAACAGGAATTTCGATGTTTTATTGTTCTGAAGATCAAGAAACTGCTATTTCAGAAACTACTTATGAATCAGATAAAACACCGAAAATTTCAATAGCTGAGTTTATATTAAAAGAAAATTTAACAATAATAGACTTAACAAATTTGCCATCTGAAAAAGAAGATTTTTTCTCTCTTGAAAAAAATGAAATCAATTTTCTAAAAGACTTCGTGAAAAATATAACAAGCCCAATAGAAAAAGATGGAAAAGAGCATATAGAATATATCCCTTCGCAAATAGTAACAGAATATTTTAGGTATATTTTAAAAACAAAAGAAAACAAAAAAATAAACGGAATTGCATATCCAAGCTCAAAAAACAAGAAAAAGTGTTATGTTTTATTTTATAGTCATGAAGACTTTAAAAAGGAACAAATACCTTTTGAAGGAATATTACTCCATCAACCAGTGTCAAAATTAAAAGGGTTCCTTCCAAAACCTGAAAAAGCCGTATCTCTGGAGGATATGACAAATCACTTATAGCCGGAACTGTTGAACAAATTCTGGTTACGGATACTTTTGAAGTCCAGTCTTCTGAAATAGTCTGGAAAACCCTGCGTGATTACCGGAACGTAACAGCGGATTTTTCTGATCTGATTATTGCTCACATAAATGAAGACGCCGGAGTCAAACAAACGTACACTTTTGATAAGAAAGCCGGAAAAACCAGACTTTTTGCCCTGCTTACCTGAAGACTTTACTCTCTCCTGTACTTTGTTACGTAAGTTTCCAAATATGAGCTTATTATAAAAGTGTGTCCATAATTTATCAAGATGTCATTCATCTTTTAAAAATCATAATATCTTAATAACAAATATAATACAAAAGCTACTTTTATTTTTTACGGTATAATTTTCACTTTTTTATCAATATTATATCTATTTTATAATGATAATGCTTCAATTCTTGTAATAGGATGTATCATTATAAAATTGAGATATAATTATTAAAAAAACTTAATTTTTGTTAATGTCGCAAAAGTTGTTCTGAAATAATGATTTTAATAAAAGTGCATCCGAGACTAAATTGATATTTGCGAAAATAATCAAAAAAAG
>MHBF01000160.1 GCA_001803225.1 Lentisphaerae bacterium GWF2_44_16
TGCTTACCTATCAGCAGATACAGATTGAACGCGGAAAAATACTCGGAGCGGCGGAAGATGTCGTTTTCATATCAGTCAAAAGAGATATGGTCGAAGGCGAAAAGCTGAAAGAAGCGGATTTGATGCAGCACCGTCTGAAAAGGCTGAAAGGCACGACCGTAAGGGAAATACCCTGGTTGCAGGCCCGCATGATTATAGGCAGAGAACTGGCGGCAAATGTGAAAAGAGGCCAGGATTTGCAGTGGAATGACCTCAAACTGGCTTCGAAAGGCGCGGATGGACTGACCGGCATAATACCTATGGGAATGAGAGCTATTTCCATTTCCGTGGACGCGACTTCCTCTGTAACCGGGCTGGTGCTTCCGGGAAATCATGTCGATGTCATAGGCACATTCAGATTTCCTGAGATGAAAGGCGACAAGTCCCTTGATACGCTTACACTGACCATACTTCAGAATGTCGCCGTGCTCGCTACCGGTACTGACTACGGAAAAAACACCATGTTGTCGCAGTCACAGCAGAGAAGAGGCGGTTACAGCAATGTAACACTTGCCCTTACTCCGAAAGAGGTCGAGATGATAATTTTCGCCAGTCAGAAGGGACGCCTGACATTAAGCCTCAGAAATTATGAAGAGACAAAAATCGAAGCACAACTCCAGAGCGTTAATTTCAAATATCTTGAGGATAATATTTCGAAATACAACGCCGAGCGTGAAAAGACCCTTAAAAAAGTCTATAAATAATCCGGCTTCCTGTACGGAAAAAAACGGGTTTTGACGATATGTACGAAATTATAATAAGACAGCAGGGAAAAGGTGAAATGCTTGGAAAGCTTGTTCCGGGTGTTTACCGGATTGGCTCCAGCCCGGCTTCTCATATTCATCTTCCACACCCGGAAATATCGGGTCAGCATGCCCAGTTCATAGTTTCTGAGGACTCTTTGAAAGTTGTCGATACGGGCAGCAGCAACGGGACTTTTGTGGACGGCGTTAAAATCAATCCAAATGAACCGTTTGAAACTTCCATAGGCTCTTCAGTCAGGATTGGGAAAGTGGAATTTTTTCTGAAAGGTCCCGAAACCGGACAGATACTGCCGCAGCAAGTACAGGCGCCGGAAAAGGAAAAAACACAAGTTCGCTCGGCCTCCGATATCAGAAAACAGGAAGATCTGAATTCCCAGATCCAGAACGCCGTTCAGGAGGCAAAAAAAACCTCTGCGGAAACCATACCCATCTTGAGAATATCAGGAATACCATTCCAAGCCAGGCCATTGGTGCAGGAAATAAAGAAACGCGCCCATATAGAGCTTCTGAAACGCCTTAACCTGAAAAGAATGGCCATGGCCGGCACATCGGAAGCGGAATTGTCGGAAAAGGCTAAAAATACCATTCATGAAATACTTGCCGAGCTTTCCATCCCTCTCCCGCAGGGGGTCAGCACGGAAAAGATAGAAAAGGAACTCGTTCACGAAGCCATAGGGCTGGGCCCTCTTGAAGACCTTATCGGAATGGATGATATTTCCGAAGTCATGGTCAACGGCCCGGATAATGTTTACGTTGAACACAAGGGTATTATTTTCAAGACGGATACGGCATTTGCCGACAACCATCAGGTGCTTGCGGCAATTGAAAGAATAGTATCCCCGTTGGGACGCCGCATAGACGAAAGCTCCCCCATGGTTGACGCCAGGTTGAAGGATGGTTCGCGTGTAAACGCGATTATTCCGCCGCTTTCGCTGATCGGCCCGACTATAACCATAAGAAAATTTTCAAAAACCCCCCTTCAGGTTGCCGACCTTGCGAGATTCGGCTCAATATCGCTGGATATGGCAAAGTTCCTTGATGTCTGTGTTAAAATCAGGAAAAACATCATAATCTCCGGCGGTACCGGTTCAGGAAAAACAACCCTTCTCAACATATTGAGTTCCTTCCTGCCGAACAGGGAACGAATAGTGACCATAGAAGACGCGGCGGAACTTCAGTTGCGGCAGGACCATGTGGTAAGACTTGAGTCAAGGCCTCCGAACATTGAGGGAAAAGGCGAAATAGCCATAAGAGACCTCGTCAGAAACTCCCTGCGTATGCGCCCCGACAGAATAGTCGTCGGCGAGTGCCGAGGCGGCGAAGCCCTCGACATGCTTCAGGCTATGAATACCGGTCATGACGGCTCACTTACAACAATTCACGCGAACACCCCCAGGGACGCCCTTTCGAGACTTGAAACACTTGTCCTGATGGCGGGCTTTGATCTCCCTCTCAGGGCCATCAGGGAGCAGATAGCCTCCGCTATCACCATAATAGTCCAGATAAACCGCGAAAGAGACGGGACCAGAAAAGTTACCAATATAAGCGAAATCACCAAGATGGAAGGTGAAATCATAACCATGCAGGATATTTTCGTATTCAAACAGGAAGGATGGACGGCGGACGATAAAATCAAGGGCAGCCACATCCCCACCGGGAATATCCCGACTTTCATGGAAGATATAAAACGGGCGAAGCTTGATCTGGATATTTCAATATTCAGCAGCGCTTCCGGCAGAGGAGGACGTTTATAATATGGAAATAAACCTCGGCATACTTGCCTGCGTATCGGCAGGGCTTTCCGTAACAATGGCCACTCTGGTAATCGTGGATTTTGTATCCTATGCTTCATCACGGTACAAGGAAAGATATATCAAGGAAGCGGCAGTCGAACTGGATGACGTACTGCTTCAGATGCCTGCGGGGAAAATTTTTGACGTAAGCCTGGCCTGCGCCGCGCTCGGTGCTTTTCTGGGCATCGTCATTCTGTGCATAAGCGGTTCGAACTGGTCATGGGCCAAAACCATATTTGTAGGCGTAATCGGCGCAGGCATCACTTTTCCTGCACCGCGCCTGATATTGAAACATCTAAAAAAACAAAGGCTCCTGCGTTTCAACGAACAGTTGGAGGACGCGCTTTCATCTATGAGCAGCGCCCTTAAAGCGGGTTTCAGCATCAACCAGGCCATTGAGGTTGTAGCGGCGGAAAACCGCAAGCCGATTTCCATTGAATTCAGACTCCTCGTACAGGAAATAAGGCTGGGCGTACCCCTTGATGAGGCTTTGCAGAAAATGGTTGACCGCCTCGAAAGTCAGGACTTCGAGCTTGTAGCCACAGCCATAATTACAGCAAGACAGACGGGCGGGGAGCTGACTTTAATACTCGAACGCCTGGCCTCCGTCATACGGGAAAGAATGAGGATATCCGGAAGACTGAGGGCCCTTACCGCACAGGGAAAACTCCAGGCGTACCTTATAGGGGCCATGCCTTTCCTTCTCATGTTTGCCATGTCTTATATCGCCCCTGACATGATGAGCGCTTTTCTTCATTCGATTTTAGGCGTACTTGTAATAATCGGCGCGATACTGCTGGTCGCCGCCGGATTTTTTATTATAAGAAAAATAACAACAATAGATATATAAGACTATGGAAGATTTAAGTTTTTTCACATTTGGCGCGTCAATCTCCGCGGGCATAGCCGCGACATGCCTGGCCATAGCCGTTTTCAATCTGCTGGAACTCCTGCATCTCGAAAAAGAAATGAAAATGGAAACAAAACAGCTTCCTCTGTTCATAAAACTTTTCATGCCCTTTGTGTCCAACGCCATACCGCTGGTAAAACATCCGATGTTTGATCAGACTAGAAAAAGCACTGAGGAAATGATTTTGATGGCGGGTTATGACCAGGCGATAACGTCTAATGAGTTTATCGCCGTCAGGATTCTCTCCGGTATCGTGGGATTTCTGATTATGATAGCGTTTTTCACGGCGGGAAACGCTCTTTCAGGAATGCTGATGGTAATGGTTATGCTTATCTATCCCGGAATATGGCTTAAAAATACAATCAAAAAACGTCATCTGGAAATACTCAAAGCCCTTCCTAACGTACTGGACCTCCTCACCCTTTCCGTGGAAGCCGGAAAAGACTTCCTCACGTCATTGAGGGATATCCTGCTCCGGCGCAGAATGGATGCCCTGGGAGAAGAGCTTGGAAGAACTCTCCATGAGATACAGCTTGGCAAGCAGAGACAGGTCGCCCTCAGAGAATTGACCACAAGGGTCAGGCAGAGCGATCTTACATCCGTGATAAACGCGATTATTCAGGCGGACGAACTTGGCGTCAGCATAGGTCAGCTTCTCAGGATACAGGGCGACCAGCTGAGAAACAAACGTTTTTCCAGAGCCGAAAAACTCGCCAACGAGGCGCCTGTAAAAATACTTTTCCCGGTTATTGTTTTCATATTTCCGGCAGTTATAGTAATCCTTATGGCGCCCATAATAATGCAGGCACTTAAAACTCTGGCAAAATGATATACAACCTTACAAAAAAGAAAATCATATCCAGAAATCCCGTTTACGCGACTGGTTTCCTGATGCGTGGACGCGGGATGATAGGAAGGTCTTTCACGGGGTTTGACGCTATGGTATTTGAGCGTTGCAATTGTATTCATACTATGTTCATGTCCATGGAAATCGATGTGCTTTTCGTGAATTTTGAAAATAAAATCTGCGGCGTCCGCAGGAGACTTGTCCCGTGGAAACCGCTTGTAAGATGCAAAAACGCGTTTACTGTTATTGAGTTGCCGTCCGGAGCGCTTGAAACGACCGGTACCGGAGAGGGTGATTATATCAATCTCAGGGCCGAACTTTCCGACTCCGAATCGATGAACAACGCTGCTAAGGATTTCCTGAAAACAGCGGAAACAATTATATCATTTAGCGAGAACGACTGATGAAACTGCATTTCATTAACGGACCTAAGGCCGGCGAAAAATTTGAACTCGGGCCTCCCGGGGTAAGCATCGGACGGGAGACAGACAATGACATCAACCTGCTTATCGGCGGCGTCTCACGCTATCATGCAAAACTTGAACCGGACGGTGACGGCTGGCTGATAAGAGACCTCGGCAGCACTAATGGCTCGAAGGTTAACGGACAGATAATTTCAGGCTCTTACAACCTTCAGCCCGGAGATATCATAACCCTCGGGGAACAAAATATATGTTACGGCGAAAAACAGCCCGACGCCTCTCAGAAAGCCGCGCAACAGGAAAAAACAATACTGAACCCGTTCCCTGTCATCAATCCATCCCCGTCCCCTATTGTTACACCATTGCCTGAAAAGCCTCTTTTCCAGCCCATAGAACAGACGCCCCGACAGGAAATCAGCCCCGACGCTCCTGAAATAATTCAGCCCGTTCCCCAGGCAATTTTTCAGCCCATAGGCGAACCTGAAAAACTTAACGCTGAAATACCCATATCCCCTGTGGCGCAAACCGTAAACGATATGGCTAATCCGGAAAAAAATGAAAATATCAAAAGCTTTTTTGACAATCTTAAAAAAGGCGAGACATCTTTCGTCAAAATGAACTTTTTTGAAAAGAATGAGAAGGGTTCCGGACCGGACAGCAATACCGCCGCTCATAAAGATACAAAAAAGAGAAAGTTTTCAAATTTTCTTTTTTATGTGCTTGTGATAGGGGCAGCCGTTATCTTTGTATCCATATTCATCATGATACAAAAAACAAATGAGAAGAAAACCATTCAGAAACCAGTAGATAAAAGACAGCCTGGAATTCCTCTCCTGCTCTCATACAGCAAGCAGATAACCACGCCCGACAATATTTTCAATTTTTTCCTTAAGGTAGAGGACGGAATGGCAATCTTCACCCTTGATGATATAAAGTCTCAAAGGCATTATTCAAAAACTGTCAAGGCCGTTGATAAACAGTTTCTGGAAAATCTGGAGGAGAAAATCAAGGGCACCAATTTCATGTCTCTTCAATCGGAGTCCCCGGGCGCGGCCAGCGGCGATGCCGACAATACCCGCAAACTTATAATCGGCTATGGCAAAAATCTCAACGATATAACAGTTAAAAATACTTTCGCGAATAGTTCCTTTGAGGAAATCGAAGCCGCTATTGATGAGTTTTCTGAAAATTACGGATTGAGGACCATCTCTCTCACCCCTGAAGAAATGAGGCAGGAGGCCGATAAGTCTTTCGCAAAGGCTGAACAGCTTTTTCTGAATTATGACGCAAAACCGGAAAACCTGCGGGAAGCTATTGTCAGATACAAAATAACAATGGAAATGCTTGACCAGTTCGTTCCGAAACCTGAAAAATGGAACATCGCCCGCAAAAAACAGCAGGAAGCCCAGACGATACTCGACCAGAAATTTAAGGACCTCAAATTCGATTTTGAACGGTTTCTCAAACTCAATGAATACCAACAGGCGCGCGATGTCTGCTCTCAGATGATGCTCATGATGCCGCCTGACAGCAAAGGATATGAACAGATTAAAGCATATAAGCTCAACCTTGAAAAGAAAATAGGGAGCAAAAATAAAAAATGAAGAGCATTATCTTTAAAAATAAATATATACTGATCTTTTTTCTCGCGGCTTTCTCTTTGCTTTCCGGATGTGAAAAAAAAGAAAGCGACAACAGGGCTTTCATCAGCATCTCCAGTGACCCTTCCGGCGCCGCCATATCAATTGACGGCAGGGAATGCGGCATAACCCCCCTGAAATCCAAGATAGTCCCCGGAACTTATATACTGAAAATCTCAAAAATAAATTATGAACCCTCGTGGACAAAAATAATCTGCGCTCCGAAATCTTCTAAAACCGCGGAAGTGATACTGAAACCGATTAGCGCCTCCGTAATGATAAGAAGCAATCCGCCGGGCGCGGAATTACAGATAAACGGGGAAACTATCGGAGAAACTCCGCTTACCATTCATGACCAGCCGATAGGAAAATATTCCGGCATACTGAAAAAACCAGGCTACATCAGTACCGAAGTCACATGGGAAATTTCCAATCACAGGCCACAGATCAAAACCACTGTGTTGAACTCAAATATGGGTTCCCTTGTAATAACCTCAACGCCTCCGAACGCAAAAATTTTCATAGATGACGCCCCCAAAGGCAGCACTCCTTTCAATGGCACTGTAGAACAGGGCACACATAAAATACGCCTGGTAAAAGAAGGCTACGCCGTCGCTGAAGAAACTATGAACATAACCAAAAATGAGAAAAAAGCCAAGGCTTTTGCGCTACAGCTGCTTCCCGGTTCAATAACGGTGAAATCCGAACCCTCCGGCGCGATTATTATCATCAACGGGGAACAGCATGGCAAAACCCCGGCCACAATCAAAGACCTTAAACCGGGATCTTATCAACTCCGCCTGGAACGAGGCGGCTGTGACCCGATTGAAAAACAACTGACTGTATCCGCCGGCAAAAATATCGAGGAGTCCTTTACATTGGACAGCAATACAGGCGGAATAGACGTGGTTGTAAACCCTCCCGGAGTAACTATTTACATCGACGGGAAGAAAGCCGGCATTTCCGAGCCGGATGAAAACAACAGCATTTCCAAAGTCTTTTCAAGGAGAAATTTAAGCGCTGACAGCCATAAGGTGGAATTCTGGCATAAACGGGCTGTCCCGGAAAGGAAATCCATCACCGTAAAAGTTCAGAAAGGCAAAGTGACCAGAGCGCCAAATGTAAACATGTGGATAGCCAATGCCGTGCTGACCCTGAGAAATGGAAGGGTCATGACAGGCGTACTTGCCTCTGAAAACAAAGATGAAGTATTTTTCGAGCCGGAACCAGGTGTCAGACAGGGCTACAAGCGCAATGAAATTATTTCGCTGATTCCCCTGAAATTCGAGGAATAACAGCGACCAGCTGATTATCACACACTGATTTTCTTCAGAGTATACTTGAAGCCGTGGCATGACTTTTATAGTTGCCCGCCGGAACATCGCCTTTAGGCGGATTCAGGTTCGCGTCAAGCTCCGGTATGGAGTCTATATGTTTCTTCAGGAGATCATCCAGACGTCTTTCAAGTTCCCTGTATCTGGCCGAAAGCCCGGCAAGCCTTATCTGAAGAACTTCAAAACCGAAAGGTTTATTGCGCGCCATCCATATTCCACGGAATGACTTGCTCAGTTTTTCGAGCATTTCGAGCATGTCCGGTATGTGTTCACGCACAGCTTTGAGGGACTTTTTATCTTTTCCGGCGTAAGCCTTATAGAGCCAATCGGCTATTTCCGTTTTTACCGCCAGTGTTTTTGAGAGTATCATGATATGGCGGAAATTTCCCGCGGCATTCTCATCGGAATACTTTTCGAGACTTTCGGAAAGACTATAATAATAATCCGCGATTTTTGAAAGAGACACATCGTTATGTGCTCTGCGGTTGTTCATGTATATTCCGAGCAGAGGGTCATCCCATAAAGCGGGAACGGGGAGGAGAGACGGGTTATGTATATTTCCCGCCAGCCTGTGAGCCTTATAGTCAGAACCGCAGATGGCACTGAACTTTTTCTCCAGAACTTTTTCCGAAACATCCGCGGAATATGATTTTTCAGCGGAATACGCGATGCCCGCCAGAGATGAATCGAAATCGCAGTAAGCGCCGTCATCACCCCAAAGCGTGAATATCAGTTCCTTAATTCCTTCTTCGCGGCAGGCTTCTATGCAGGGCCCTGCGTTTTTCTCCGTAAGGTCGCTGTTATACCAGAACTGTTTCCATGTCCATATCCCGGAAGCCATGAGAGGCTCGAAACCCAGATCGCGATGACGCTTTATCCATTCATTGTAAAATTCCTTATTGTCATGATAGTAGTCCCAGTAAACCAGTTCCGCTTTTTTCGGTATGCTGTTTTTAACATCTTCAGGTATGCGGCATTCCTTGTCGTAATAGCCGCCTGTTTTGCTGCCCATGCGGAAATACATATCCGACCATATCATCGGTTTCACGCCGTATTTGCCGCATATTTTCATGAGTTCGGCCAAATGATCGTTGAATATGTCGAAGCCGCGCTTATACCCCGAATTATCCATGTATTTGCCGCGTCCCATATCGTGGGCTTCGTCCATGCCTATATGCACCCTGCGCGATTTGAAGCATGTGCTCCAGTGGGATATCATCTTTTCTATAAGCTCGTAAGTTTCTTTTTTCCCGGCGTAAAGGACGGATTCAGTGTCTTTCACATCCTTGAAGGCGGGCCATTTCAGTATCTGGGCCAGATGCCCGAGCGTCTGAATGCAGGGTATCATTTCTATTCCCAGATTTGAGGCGTATTCGTCTATGCTTTTCAATTCCTCCGCCGTATATGAACCCCTGAGGTAGCCGAAAAATTCTTCCCCCTGCAGTTCGTAAGTATCCTCCGTATAAAGCATTGCCATGTTGTATCCGAAAAGAGCAAGGCGCCTCAGCCATTTTTTAAAATGTTCGACAGTCATGACGGCGTTACGCGAACAGTCAAGCATTATTCCCAGAGTGCTGAAGTCCAAACGCTCTTCCAGTTTTTCATCCTTTTTGAGTACCCCCGAAAGCAATGTACCGACTGCCCTTGCCGCCTGTGAAAGCGTTCCGTAACTGATAAGCGCTTTTCCGTCCTCAAGTGAAATACTGAGAGTGTCCTTATCGGTGTTTTTTTCAAAGACAAGCTTAATGCCTTTGGACTTTCCGCTCCTGAGCGGATATTCGGAACTGAGTGTTTCCAA
Source organism: Lentisphaerae bacterium GWF2_44_16 (assembly GCA_001803225.1). Classification (GTDB taxonomy): domain Bacteria; phylum Verrucomicrobiota; class Lentisphaeria; order Victivallales; family GWF2-45-14; genus GWF2-44-16. The sequence goes on from MHBF01000160.1 coordinate 9,548, forward strand.
CATTTTTTTCAGTTCGCCTGAAACCGCGGCCTCGTCATAATACAGAATATTTTCCTTGCTCATACATAAACCCTTATTTTAAAGCGGCATTCAGCGCCGCGTTTTTTCATTTTTTATAAATACGCCAGTACGTTTTCGGGATATTTTCCCGTTATCATAAGCCAGCGAACCGTTCACCCATACTTTCCTTATGCCTCCGGCACTGAGGTGCGGATTGGCAAAGTCGGCCGTATCTTCCAACTCGGAGGGATTGAAGAGCAGCATATCCGCCGCGTATCCCTCTGAAATTCCGCCCCTGTTTTTCAATCCGAAAACAGATGCCGGAAGAGATGTCATTTTCTCTATTATTTTCTCTAATTTCATTTCTTTCTCAAGTATCTTTATGAAACGCGGGAAAGATCCGAAGCCCCTGGGATGACTTCTGCCCATGGAATAATCCAGCGGCCTGGCGGTTTCATCGGTACAGCAACACACAAAACTTTCCTTCAGTATTCTGAGTTTATTTCCCCGGTCCATGCCCTGAAAGGCGGCGGCGGCCCCGCTTGCGTCCTTGCGAAGGATTTCAGAGCAAAGCAGAGCTGGCTTTCTGTGCAGAGCGGCGGCTATTTCGGAAAGGACTTTTCCAAAGAGCGGTTCAAGCCTAGGCACTGAAGCTGATAAGAGCCTGACAGTTGACCAGTAGTTTTCAGGAAATTCTTCCAGCTTTTTCACGAAGGCCTTAAAGTTATCTTCGTTTTTAAGAAAGTTTTCAAGTGAAACGCTATCCATCTGCTCGTAAGGCGGCGGAACGAGAATCCCGAGTTCGGTCATGGATTCCGTATAGGGATAACGGTCGGCTGTTATTTCAAGGCCCTTTTCCCTGCCCTCATATATGGCGGACAGCGCGTCATCAAGCTTTTTCCAATTGTCTTTTCCTGAAGTTTTGAGATGGCTTATATGGAGCCGCGGAATACCCGCCGCCAGGGATATGCCGATGGTTTCATTTATCGATTCCACAAGGCGCTTCCCCTCGCTTCTCAGATGCGTTGTATAAGGTTTTCCGTAAGGGACAAGTTCTCTGAGCAGTTCCAGAATTTCAGAATCCGGCGCGAACTTGCCGGGTATGTAAATCAGTCCGGTGGAAAAACCGGCGGCACCGTTTTTCAGTGAAAAATCAAGCTGTTTTTTCATTTCGTCAATCTGCGCGGCGGAGAGGCTGAGATTTCCGTAGCCCGCGACAGAGGCCCTCAGCGTATTGTGTCCGCATAGGGAAACTATATTCATGGCCGGTTCCCGCCTTTTCACTTCGGCGGCATAACCGTTTATATCCTTCCAGCTTATTTTTTCGCCGTAATTCCTGTAAATTTCATTCAGGTGATCGGCGTTCATATCCGTTACGGGAAAAACCGAAAGCCCGCAGTTGCCGGAGACTTCCGTCGTTACGCCCTGTGTAAGCTTGCCCGCCGCTTCGGGAGCGGCCAGTATGGAGATATCCGAATGTCCGTGAGGATCTATGAAACCCGGACACAAAATCAGCCCTTCCGCGTCAATCACGATATCCGCGGCGGAAGCCGTTATGTCCCTGCCGACAAACTTGATAAGCTCATTTTCGGTCAATACGTCATAACGCTCCGGCACAGAACCGCTACCGTCTACCAGCAAGGCGTTTTTTATAAGAAAACGGCCCATTCTCTTTTATCCTTCCAGTCTGAACTTGATAATCGCGCATATAAAGAATATCTTTTATAGATTAATTCAGAAGACTGAAATAGCAATTTTTAAATTTAATCTTTTTAACATGTAATTCAGAACTTTTCAGGAAACGGCTTGTCTATAACAATGGACGCGGATAATAAAAAAAGAGATGAAGAACTCGTAAAAGAGTTCAAAGCCGGAAACAAGGAGGCTTTTGACGATTTGATAGGACGTCACGCTCCAAAGCTTTATCAAGCCTCGTTCGGGCTTCTGGGAAACCGCCAGGACGCTGAAGAAGTTGTTCAGGACGCGTTTCTCAGGGCCTACAAAGGGCTTGAAAATTTCCGCGGGGACGCGAGTTTCGAGACATGGGTTTGCAGAATTGCAATAAACCTGTCCCGCAACAAGTACCAGTGGAATAAAAGACGCGGAGCTGAATTGAACCTGAGTATCTCGGAACACCGTCAGTCACTTGAGGAAAACTCAAATGAGGACATGGCGATCCCGGACAAGGCCCCGGCGCCCGACAGTGTACTTGAAAAAGCCGAAGCTGAAAAAGGAATCATGGAGGCTTTCGAAAATCTGCCGGAAACGCTCAGGGAAACCATGATACTCAGACATATAAACAATATGTCCTATGAAAAAATAGCCGAGTTGCAGGAATGCAAGGAAGGCACGGTAAAATCAAGGATAGCGCGCGGCAGAGAGATTTTGAGAGAATATCTTATAAACGCGGGTACGGATATAAAAATAAGACCTTTGGAAGACTGAAATGAAACAGTGTCCTGACAATGAAATTATAAGCGCGTATTATGACGGGGAGCTCGACGGAGAAAGCCCGGAAGCCCTTCACATAAGCTCATGCCCCGAATGCGCCAAGATACTTGAATCCTACGCGGACATGGACAAGGCGCTTAAAAATAAATTCACCTGTGAAATTCCCGCCAACCTGACGGAAAAAGTCAAAAAGACCATCCGCAGAAGAATCAACGCCGAAAAAAGGATAAGCATACCTTTCCCGGTACTGCTTCTGCGCATAGCGGCATCACTTTTCATCGCTTCAGTAATACTGTTTTATGTTTCAAGCCTCGTGAAAGACAGAGAAACTGAAACAGCGGCAAGCTCAAAACCTGAAACCAGAAAAAATGTTTCCGGCGGTCTGGGGATTATCCCGTTTGAAGATTATGTCAAAGCCAGTTTCAGGGCGCCTCCAGTTTCCACGCCCCTCTTAACCGCGCCGGATACGGCGAACAGAACAGGAAAAATCGAAAAATCGGCAGTTCTGCCGGATAAAGTTTCACAGGTATGGGTAACTAGAAACATTGAAAAACTCCCGTCCCTGATATCAACCCTAGCCGCAAAAGCCGGAATATCTCCCGCAAACACCAATATCACAATTAATGACGGCAATACGGCAAATCTGGATATGAAACTTTCCAAAGGACAGCTCTTTAATTTCGTGCGCCTCTGCAAAAATTCAGGCTTTGAACTGCTTTCACCGCAGGCTCCTCAGCCTGAACAAAAAGTTCAGCAGGGAACTGAAAATGAAGACGTCAATTACAATGCAAGCTTTGTCTTGGGGCATAATTGAGTTATATTTCCACTAAACCTGAAACAGGATAATTATGCCTCTCGATAAGAATATGAATATTGAAATGGCCGTGCTTAACCAGATAAGTCACGTGCTGGTGCATCAGCGCAGCGTCTCGTCCCTCCTCCGCGAAGTTCTCGATATACTCTATCGTGAAATGGGCCTCGAACATGGAACTGTTACTCTCAGACGCGGCAACGTTCTGGTCATCGAGGCTTCTCACGGGCTTACCGAAGAAGAAAAAAAACGCGGCATTTACAAAGTCGGCGAAGGTATTACCGGAAAAGTCGCCAAAACCGGAAAACCCAGAATAATCCCAAGCATTTCCAAAGAACCGGAATTTCTGAATAAAACAAAAACCAGGGCCTCGGCCGAATCAAGCTATCTCGCTTTTATATGCGTGCCCGTCATTCACAATGACGAAGTTATAGGCACTATGAGCATAGACCACAGAATAGACAAAGATACAGACTTGGAAAGAGACCAGCGCCTGCTTGAGACTGTAGCAAATATCACCGCCGACGCAGTCGCCGCAATCCGCGACGAACACGAAGAAAAAGAACTCCTGCTGGCTGAAAATAAAAGACTCAAACAGGAACTCGATA
>MHBF01000161.1:0-863 GCA_001803225.1 Lentisphaerae bacterium GWF2_44_16
TCTATATTTGAAAATAATCACAGGAGATGATGATGAAAGCGATGATGAGACCGAGTAAAGTTCTCAAAAAATTAAGAGCGGGCAAGACGGCAAATTCCTTCAAGATGAACCTTGCAGATTCGCGTGCTTATCAGATAGCGGCGTCCCATGGTTTCGATTGCCTGTGGACGTGCATGGAGCATGTTCCCAATGATTTTTCCGTAATAGAAAACGCAGTCATGGCAACGAAAATTTACGATGTTGACCTGCTTTGCAGAGTTTCAAGGGGAAGTTACAGCGACTATGTGCGACCGCTTGAAATGGACGCCACAGGCATAATGGTGCCGCACATAATGAGCCTTGAAGACGCGAAAAAAGTAATATGGATGACACGTTTTCCACCAATCGGCAGACGTCCCGCTGATGGAGGAAACGCGGACGGGGCTTACTGTAATATTCCCTTTACCGAATATATAAAACAGGCCAACGCGGAACGCTTTGTGATATTCCAGATAGAAGACCCGGAACCGTTGCCGGAACTCGACGCGATAGCGGCTCTGGAAGGATATGAAATGCTCTTTTTCGGCCCCGGCGATTACAGCTTGGCGATAGGTGTTCCCGGAGAGCTTGAACATCCTGAAGTGGCGAAGGTGAGGAAGCTTATTGTTGAGACCGCGCACAAACATGGCAAATTTGCAGGTACAGTCGCGAGTCCAGCGAATTACAAACAGATACTGGACATGGGCTATGACTTTATAAATCTCGGCGCCGATGTCCACGGCATTAATACTTATTGCGCGCAGATGGCAAAAGTTTTCGGAATATCCGACAGCGATCTGACCGGAGGATATTACAGTTCATCAAAATGAATATTTTTATTCGAA
>MHBF01000161.1:883-31473 GCA_001803225.1 Lentisphaerae bacterium GWF2_44_16
TATGGGGCCATTGGGTGTCAGTTTGCTTGAATATAATACGAAAGCTTCAGGAATAAAGCTTTTGATTTCAAAGGCGGAGTAAAGGGCGGACAATTTTTCCACGTTGAGAAAATTACGATCCTTTATTCGCAGAAGAGTCAGATGGGCTTTAAATTCCCTTGCTTCAGGTTTGATGCCGAGGCCGGACAGAATGTTTTCAATTTTCTTCTGCAAATTGCCAAGTTCTGATGATTGCTTTATATCCAGCCAGAATATCGAAGGGTTTTTCGTTCCGGGAAAGAAGCCCGTCCCGCCCAGAGAGATTTTAAGCTTGTCGTAAGTCAGGGAAGCGAGTTCTTTCTTTATCTTCAGAAAAAGCTTTTCATCGGCATTTCCTATGAAGTTAAGCGTCAGGTGCATCTGTTCCTTTCTGCACCATTTCAGGGATGGCATTTTTTTCTGAAAAGAACAGATATAATCAAGTATATCATCAGGTATATCTATAGCTGTAAAAAGTCTGTACATATTAGCCTTTCTAAAAAGTTGCCTGACAAATAGAAGATCAGGGAACTGACATTTTTTCCGTTCCTTTTCCTGGCGGCTGGTTTTCAACATTATTCTTTTGGGTGGGCGGAAACTGCTGTGCTTTGCCGTGATAGCCTTTTCCTTCGCAGTCGGGACAGCTGATTTTTTTCTTTCCGTGGCATTCGTTGCATACGGAATTTATTATGGTTTTGCCTCCGCAGACAGGGCATATCTGTACTTTGGGACAGGGGAGTCTGCCGGAACCATTGCATTTGGGGCATGTAACCTGCATCTGGCCAGTACCGCCGCAGATGTCGCATTTCACCCTCCTGTAGCTGAAATCATTATAATAATACGAAGGATAATAACATGTTGGAGGAATATTAACTACGATGCCTCCGCTGGTGGCAATGACTCCCGGAGATACCACGGGACGATAGGGACGGTAATAACCGCCCAGGGACGTGACTGAAACATAGCCGGAACCGTTGCATTTGCCGCATTTCTTCATTATATACCCATTGCCGTTGCATTGGGGGCATGAACGCCAGCCGCGTCCTTCGCAGATGGTACACTGAACAAATCCGTTTTTACAATTGGGACAGTGCTTTGAAATATATCCAAGTCCGTTGCAGACGGGACAGTCTATCAAGCCGGAGCCGTTGCAGCGAATACACAGTTGTTCGGGTTTCAGCCATATTGAGTTTCTGAAAAGGATATGTTTTTCATTCAGATGATAATTCAGTTCATCCGTCTTGAAAACCTGATAGTTGTATAAGGATTTATTTTCAGCTTTGAGCGTTTTCATTATTTTGTCTGAAAGGTTTTCTGCCGCCTTGAGTTTTGCTTTCAAATCGGGATTTGAGTTGTCCTGTATTTCTTTAAGCAGGTTATTGCATTTGGTCGCGAAGCGCATGGCTTGGCCCAATTCATTATTTACATACAGAGCATTTGCTTTTTCAAGCATTTTTCCTGCGGAGAAGATTTTGCCGATGCTTACAATTTGGGCTGTATTCATTCCATCTGCTGTCTCGTCAAGTTTTATCCAGCGTTCAAAACCTCCGGCGTTGAAAAGTATCTGGTCTTTAGCGATGCCGTTGAATCTGCCTTCCAGTATCTCTGAATTTTTCAGTACCATGTATCCTTCTTCGGCGGCGGCCTTGACATTTTTCAGTTTGTCTTTTCGTTTTGCTTCCTGGAGTTCCGCTTCTTTTTTTATTTCGTCCAGTTTTTCTTTCGATATCCATTCACCTTTATAATAATATAGATTTTTCTTTTTCTGTTCCTCCGCGTATTTATCGAATCTGTTCTTTTTACTGAAGGATATTCCAGTTTCACTTTTGCTTACATAAACCTTGAAGAGCAGATTGTTCCTCTTTAAAAAAACGATGTAACCGTCATCAAGGATCCGGTCAACAGGTAGTTCTTCGCCGGCTGAAATTTTAATAGGAATGGTATCGGCCTCCATCGCTCCGCGGAAAAGTACTTTTTTGCTGTTATCCGTCATGAGCATCAGGGATACGTAGCGTATCACTTTGGGGATTTTAAATAAGAGTGAGCCATCGTCTTTTTCATATAAGACGACAATGTAGGAAGGGGTATCTTCGTAAACAGGCAGCTCCGATTGTTGTGTAATGAAAAAATTCTTTACTGACGGGGTAAGCTGGATTTCTTTAGCGCTGGTATTCAGATATCCCTCGGTGGATTCTTTTACGGGAAGCGGCGGAGTCAGGGACTGAGCGAAAATAGTATTGCAGATTATGATTGAAAAAATGTATGGCAGAAGTTTTTTAAGCATAAAAAGAGCGTAGTCCCTCTTGTCAATATTATCTAAACGTAATAGATTGCTTTATATCGTTTTTGCAAATATTTACCGGAGATATATCATGAAGGATTGGGATATTGAAGAACTGATTGACCTCTTGGGCAGATGTGGCGCCATCGCTCTTGAATACTATGATGACCCGCCCTGTGAATTCAAGAAAGACCATTCTGTCGTTACGGCCGCCGATAAAGCTATAGAAAAAATGCTTGGCGAACACTTTGACCGGCCGGATGAGGGCGTTTACATGATAGGAGAGGAAACATCTTCATCAAGGGACGAAAACTACATAAAGAGCGCGCTTGAAGGTACAGCATGGGTGATAGATCCGATAGACGGCACGGCACCTTATTCAAATCATGTTCCGCTCTGGGGAATTTCCATCGCGATGATGAAGAAGTCCGTGATACTTGAAGGCGCTATTTTTCTGCCTCCTACCGGAGAACTCTTCATCACAGACGGAGACAAAGTCTTTTATGCGGTAGCCGAAAGAAGAGGAAATTCATGGGACTTCAGCTCTCTGGCCCCGCTTATTCCGAGGAAAAGGCCTCTTGATGACGGCGCGCTGATAAGCGTTTCGCAGAAAATAACCAAAGAGGGCAAATTTCTTGGATATAACCCCGTGCTTTCCCTGTGCTGCTGCGTTTACTCGATGTCGTATCTTGTAGTCGGCAGACTCCTTGCTTACGTTGGCACTGTTAAAATATGGGATATCGCGGCAGGCCTGGCGATTGTAAGTAAATGCGGTTTTGCCGCGAGACTGGCGACAGGTGAAGACCTGACGATGGAGGTGAACGAACGTTTTTACGATTTATCCCCCGGCAGTAAAAAGCGCTGGTCTCTCCATGGACATTGCGTTGTCGCGCCTGACGATAAAACTATTGACTATGTATTCAGCAAGCTTGAGCTTCCATAATTTCGTCAATGTTTTTTCAGTATCGGGTTTCCTATGACTATATGAGGCCCGGCCATACCTTTACCGTTTCTTATAATCAGTCCGCAACGGCCTGACGGCGAATGTATCGTTATTTTTTCCGACGGATGTTCTTCAGAAAGTGTAATACCGTAAGATTTTTCACCATTGTTCATAAAGTCGATTTCAAGGTTTCCATGGCTAATGCGCTCATGAAAAAAACCTATGTGAAAACTCAGTTCCTCATAAGTATTTCTCGGGAGTTCATAGAGCAGTTCAGCGTTATAATGGCTTCCCATCCCTATGCCTTTTTCGAAAGTAATATTTTCTGTTTTCCCATTATTCATTACAATAGTCTGAAGCGGGACGAACTTTTTTTCATTGTTCATGGCCTTATCTCTGAGCATTGTGACAAAGCGGTAATGAGAAAGCCCCCACGGCCTTGAAACAGGTTCCATGTCTGAAAGAAAGACTTCTTTGAGATGTTCATTCATTCCTTCAAAGCGTCCGGACGCGGCACAGAAAACTGTAAAGAGTAAATCAGCGCAAAGGGAAATTATATTTCTGTACATCCTGTCAAAGAGCGCTTTGTTATCTTTTTCCGGGAAATAGTACCTGTTATTAACTATCTGGAAAGAGAGCCTCCTCGCTGAACATGTAGTCTGAACATAACGTGTATAAAGATGAAATATCATTTCATCAATCTTATATCCGAGCAGGGAAGGGCTGTAAGCTCTCAGCATTTCTTTATCAAATTCTGTTGCCTTCAACATATTGCTTGGGAATTTCTCAAAAGAATCCGCTTCGGGAAAAAGCCTGTCCATCACAAATAAATCTGTCCCGTAAGGTCCCTCCATGCTGTGAAGACCGAACCCGTAATCCTCAAGCATGTGCAACAGGCATCCCATAAATGAACACGCGTCTTTTATTTTTTCTTCTTTGAATGAAGATATGCTCTTTTCGATATAGTATCTGAAACCTGCGGAAGCGTGCTTCCAGTTTTTGTTTTCCTCGCCGGGCAGGAGTTCAAGCTTTTTTCCGTTTTCTGAAATTTTATAATACCTGTAATGCTGAATAATCGGTGTATCGGGTATGTAATGAAATTGAATCCCGTCCGTTTCAAAATGATAGGGCAGGGCGGCTTTATGATATTCCGTGCCGATCCCGAAATACCAGTCGGGATAATGGCAGTATTCTTTTACCATCTTTCCAGTTTCATTCTCTATGATTTTTTTCTGCCAGTCCGGCAGGAGCTTTATCGCGTTTTCCGTTATTATGTCATGTTCTTTGCCCGGCATATAAAACCTTTTATTTTAGAGTTGAATTATATCTTATTTCTGGCAATTGTTACGGTGTTTCTGGAGTAGAATAATACTTATGGTATGATAGACATTCCATATTTTTTCATAATTTATGTTCCTGATCTATTATTAACGGATTAATTATTTTCTCTGGTGCTTTCAGCATATGCCATAAGCAGAAAATCCCTAAGACGTTTAACCCGCTCGTGTCTCTTGAATTGTTCAGTACATAAAACGATATCTCTTTCCCTTACTGGAAGCATTGCTATTGCTTCCTCAAGAAAATCAATTGCTGGTTTTATTTTTTCAGGGGTGAAAACATTTTTATAAAGGCGTTTTACGGGATACATTTTCCAGTCCGGTATTGGGAGGCCTGTTTTATCAGGTCCGGGTTGGAAATCTTTCATTTCATTTTGCCATAGTTCTTCAAGGTGGGAATAAACATTTTTCACAGGTTTTGCCGCCGGACCGAAGAGGCTGACCATGAATCTGTCAATTTCAGTTTCGGTACTGCGTTTAGCATTCCAAAGCAATCTGCTGTAAAGATATATTTCCAATGCGCTGAACATATCAGTTTTTCCAAGTTGAAGAAAGTATCCGTCAATTTTCCCTTTTCTGGATTTAATTTCATCAGCCATGGCATGTGCAAGTACCATTGGGAGATGGTTATAATTACTTCTTAATCTTTCTATGTAGAGCCAGAGCCCGGCAATTTTAGCTTTCTGGGTCCATGAATTAATCCATTCTTCATTCCATTTTTTAGTCCCGGTATTATAGAGGGCAAAAAGAAATTGTGCGGTGGATGCAAGGCCATAAACGACGTTGTTTTCTACTTTTATTTTTTCAGGAGGAAGTACAGTTGCTCCATAAGCGATTCCTGCAACATATTTTTCTGGAAATTCTTTTTTAATATTTTTTGCAATTTCATTCAAGTGGTATGCGTAAAGGTCTGAAAGGGACGCCCTGTAAGGGGTCTCAGGAGAAAAATATTTCCGGCAGTATTCACATTCGCAGAAATCCTGAATGCCATCATTCATTATAACCGGATATGCTATTCTAGGCGTTCTGCGCCATGGGAATCTCCCAAACCATTCTTTTTCACTCGAAAAAAAGAGTCTGGTTTCATCTATTTGCCTTTTTATCATGGCTGGGTTTGCCCAGCAGAAACTGCGGTGGACTCCTCCGGGAATGCCTTTTTCTGTACCAGGTGAATTGTCCCAGTCATTACTCCTTTTGCCCTTTACAAGAGCGAAATATTCCGGATGTTCTTTCCCAAACAGTTCACCCCAAAAGACCATGGAATGACAAAAGAAATATTTCATGTTGAACTGAAAGCGCATGTGAAGAGGATAATTTCGTCTGACTTCCTCATAAAAATTCCCGGAATATTCAGGAAGTTTTATTTCCCTTATCGAAGTCAAACTCAGATCGGAAACATTTCTCATCGAAAAATCAGGTCTTTCAATTCTGTCAATGGCAGGTATTTCTATATTGCGGTTTTCAGGAACTACCTCTCCCAGAGGACCGGGAAAAAACCATCCGACTCCGGCAAAGTCCTCCAAAAATGAATACACTCCATAAAGAGTCCCGTAATATGGGCCGGCTATTCTTTCGACATCAATAATTTCTGCGGCATCATGAAGTTTCTTTTCAAAAAGCTCAGCTTTCCACAATACACTGTCATGTCCGACTATTATCAGGCCTTCCGGTATGGATTTAATGATGAATCCTTCTTCTGGTATCAGTTTTTTAAGTTTGTTTTTGTTCAGGCCATATTTCTCCAAAATACTGTTTGCCCCGATATATATTGCGGGTTCCGTACCTGTGTGTTTGGATTCGCTGATTATAGGAATTCGTTTATTTGTTACTTTCTCTATATAAGACTGTAATTCTTTTGATGCAAATTCGGCAACACCGGAAGCGTTTTCGGGAATTATTATGGCTGATATGTTTTTATTTGTGTCTTTCATTAAAATTCGTGGAGGAAAACTTGGAATTTCAGATTTTCCTTCAGTTATGAAAATATTTCCGACATTTTTTCCAGCGTTGACAACGATTTTATCAATATTCTCAAAATCCAGATGATACAACGTGCAGAGTACATTGGCATATCCATTTCTCCCTTTAAGAACATATCCTATTTTTTCATTTTGATACAGCAGTTTTGAAAAAGGCAAGACCTGCCTTGTTCCGTCTTTTTTGATTGCTTCCACAGTTAATTTTTCAGCTTCGGCGGTGGGAAGATAGGGCTTGTCTGGAACAATGTAAAAACTTCCCTTGAGCGGTAAGTTCGTAATCGTGAATATATTGTTTTCCTTACAGTCAATTTTTCCTTTTGTTATTTTTGCCCCAATAAACTTTTTGGGTATGTAGAAATACTTATAATCGCGATTCGAGAAAGTATTTTCATAATAATTCAGCATTCCTGTTTCCGTGACCGTTGAATCTTCAGTTATGAGCGTCCAATCATTGAATGGTACTTCCGCTGAATAAAGCATTGATGAAATAATGCAGAATACAGCAGAGATATGTCCCCAATAACATTTGTAATTTTTCTTCATTTACATTCCTCCTCTTGCATGTCCTGGAATACCAAGTAATGCTGCGGTTACATCTATTTTTTTCGTCCAGTTTACATGTCCATCAACCCACATATTATTTGCACCATTGGCGTGTCTTGCTTCATATCTGTCCATAACCAGCCAGTCGAAAAAGGCATTATTTCCATCAGCCATAAAAATCTTTTCACTGGGACTTGTAATCATATTCATTTTTACTGTCCATACTAGTTTTACCCTGTCACCTGTAAAGTTAGAGTTGACGGCATAATGTCCATATTGAGAATCTGTGGTGCTTACAGAATCGTCAAGTATTTGGGCTGAAGGGCAAAGGCGCATTTTGTTATATTTTGCTCTGTGCGGATAGAGATTGTTAGTGGCCCCTGTGTATTCTTCCAGTGTTGTCGGCCAAAAATCCGAATTAGGGAAATATCCATTCCAGTCATCACAATACATGTGTACTGCTTCGGCCCATTGTTTTAATTTTCCCTGACAGGAGATTTTTTTGCAAGTATCTTTAGCTGTTTTCAAGGATGGTAGAAGCATACTGGCTAATATTGCTATTATTGCTATTGTAACGAGGAGTTCAACGAGAGTAAAAAGAAATCCCCAAAAGATTTTTTTATCTCTTGAAGTACAAAAACACATTTGATTATTATTCATAACATTCCATCTTGTTATAGTTAAATCATATCGCACAGAATTCTCAGTGAGTTCACATATATACCGCCATTTTTATATATCAAAGATTCTTTTTGTTTTCTGTTTATGATTACAACGCTTCTGATGCCTGATTTAAGGGCGGGGAGTAGATCGCATTTCTCATTATCCCCTACCATCATTGTTTTTTCAGGATCAAAATTGCCGTGTTTTAGAATTGACGGAAAAAATTTTTCTGAATACTTTCCTTGGGGGTCGTTAAAAGCATCTCCTCCGAAATATCCGGCAAAATACGGAGAGCCGTTAATGTCTCCCAATCCTCCAGCTGATAATTTGAGCAGGGTTATCATTCTGGAATTAGTGGTGGCTGAATAAAGTTTTATTTTTTTCTCCCTGAGGCTTTTTATGAAAAAAGACGCGTCTTCCGGTATTTCAATATTCTTGACTACATCATTTCTGAGACGTTCCCATAGTTCTTCCCTGCTGACATCCAGCGTTCTCAGAAGATTGAACAGACATGTAGTTTCAGGATTTCCCGCCTCTGATATTTCCTGTAATGCTTCTTTTTGCGAAACACCTTTTTTCTCCATAACAAGGTTTAGCAGATGCTCCAGCGGATTTATAATCCCCGCGTCTTCTTTTTTACCCGTTATAGTCCCATCCACATCAATCAGAACAGTATTTACATCGATTTTCTCAACTGTAACCTGCATATTGTGCCTTTGGTTATTTATCTCGCAATATCATTCCATGCGAAAAATGTTTGTGCCTCTGTTGTCGACTGCATATATTTGCTGAGACCTGAGACATGTCCGTCAACATAGAGTACATTCATTGAGTTGTTATGGTTTTTGTTTATTCTTCTGGGGCCAGCGAGCATGGCATGGTCCAACTGATAAGCGTAATTATATTTATTGGTCTCATGAAACAACGCCTCGGCAAGCTGAAATGTGGAGGAGGGCTGTTTGACCCACATGATTTTGAAAATTATTGCTCTGTGTCGTGTTCCCGTATCCACACCTGTTATCGGATCTCCGCTGATATTGCAATTCATGACATAATTGGCGTAATTATTATTATTGCTGTCCCACCATGATGTACATTGACTTACAAGCGAAGGACAAAATTTAATATTCCGGAATGTGCTGAGCCCAAGGTAATCACAGAGCATACTGTCAGTACTTTTTCCAGAAGCGGCGCACCATCCCGGGGTAGCAAAAGGAATGAGATAATCATTGAAATCAGAAACGTACATTCCTATTCCCGGAGATATCTGTTTCAGATTGTTTGCGCATTTTATCCTTCTGCCTGTCTCTCTTGCGCTTTGCAATCCGGGCAGCAAGATTGATATAAGTATGACTATTATAACTATCACAACCAGGAGCTCGACGAGCGTAAAATGCGTTTTTCCGCCTTTTATTTTCAAATTACATTCCTCCTATTTCAAAAACATATTTCCCATTTTCTGCAAATCAAGAAATTGTTTCTTTCCCGTTGGACATATCGCGCTCAACTCTGTTTCTTTCTCCCCGCTACTTGTACGGCATATATTGATGCCCCAGGGATAAGCCTCGGACGGGACATTGCCCTTCATGGAGCTGAGGGGAATGAAGATTTCGGCGTACCAGGAATCTTCGTTGCGCGTTATCGCCACTTCCGCTTTTGAATCCCAGTCCAGGCCGCCTTCTCCATAGCCGGTGCATTCATCATAGACAGCCCCATTGGGATTTATTACGATTTTGTAATAAGATACATTTTGCGTTTCAAGATATATTTCAATGACGTCATCCTTGAATATGTCACTGGAATCTTTTTTATTATTCTGGGCCTTTATATTTTTCATGTTTCTGTCTTTGCATTCCACACCTATGAGAAGTCCTCTTGCGGGCATAAGCCAGCGCAGTTTCACAATGGTTTCATTTTCCGGCTGTTTGGATTTGTCCACTGTTTTCATTTTATATGTTATGACATTTTCATTCCATGCCTTTTCATCGAGTATTCCGTTGATGGCGGGTTTTTCGCTGATGTGCATGGCCTTGATATTGCCGCCGGTGCGTTCCAGTTTGTCAAAGAATTCTTTCATGGGCCGGCATTCCTTTTTTATCATGGAAATTCTTCTGGCGTAAACATTATTTTCTCCGGCTTTTTTCAACGCTGCATCAAGAATTTCAAAATATTTTTTAACATCTTCTTTTTTCAGGAAGCCCCCGACTTTGGATATCTTTCTAGCTTCAGGTCTCATCCATATTTCTTCAGCGGTAGTGAAGAATTTCTTCATTTCATCTTTTGCCGGGCCGTGGAATTTTTCACAGTACTCATCAAGAAGTTTGTTCATGTCAAGATTTACGTCCCAGTAAAGCTTGGATTGTATATAATATGTAAGGTGGTTAAGGCCCGGGTAAGCTATTTTGCCCTGAGACCTTGTGGCCTCTATGAATTTGCCCTTGCATTTTCCGGCAAGCTCACGCGCTTCGTCCTGCATCAGTTTTAGAAAAACAACAGGCACTCCGGGCATGTCCTTGTCCCTGTGATAAAGATAGTAGTCCCATATGTAGAAACTGCCGGAGCTTATTTTTTTCAGCCATTCCTCGACGACATCTTTTCTTTCCTTAAGACTTTCAGGGTTCCATCCGTCAATGAGAGTGCGGCAGAGTGTCACGGAAACATTTTTATTGAGTTTATCAATTTTCAAGGGAGGCAGGAATGCTCCTGAATAGGCACCGCATGTTACATATTTCCCGGGATTGGATTTTTCTATTTCTTTTGCCACGTCATTGACGAAGCCCCATATATAATCCGACATCTTGCCGCGGTTGCCTCTTTCCGGCGTTTCCATGCCTGCGGCGACGTCCTTTTCGCACATCATGCTGAATGAATCCGGAGGAAAGACTGAAAAGAACTGTTGTTCAGGATAGGCCTTGAAAAACATCTGAGCGTATTTAATCATTGCCTGTTTGAGTTCAGGGCTGCCGAGGCGCGGCCTGCCGAAGCCTTTACAGCCGTCAAGATCAAGTTTTCCGTTTATGGTCGCAAAATATTCGGGATGAGTTTCTTTCTGGAATTGAGTTACTAGATTTATCGAATGGCAACACCAGAAAATATATGGTCTCCCAAGTTTCAGACGTTTGTACCATAAAAGCCCCTCCTTGTCCTCATGCGGATATATAAAAGTAAAATCCCTTAATTCAAAAACAGGTTCCTTTCTAATATTAAGATTTTCAGCTATATGAATATCTTTCATTTCCGGTACTACAGTCCCATCTTCGTAGGGCATGTACCAACGAACGCCAAGCATTTCCAGAAAGTCATATACAGCAAAAAGCGTTCCTGTCTCTCCTGTTGTTCCCAAGTCGAGTTCTTTGTTATAGAATTTATAAGAAACCAGTGAGGAAAAATTCCACTTTTCACCTGCGAAATTCTGCCATTTCTTCAATAAATCTTTCTGCGCCTCCCTTGAGTTATTTCCGGGAGGAAAAAAAATCGGTTTTCCTAGGTAATCCCTTCCCGCTAGAATAAGCCAATTGTTCCCGGAAAGAATTTTGAAACCGTCAATCTTCAAATCAGTTGTAGAAAAATTAAGTTTCTTAGTGAAAGGGCTTTCTCCAACATATATATGATATTTTTTACCGCTGTTTTCTTTATCGCCGACTGTCAGTTCTGCCCCCGATATCTTTTTGATGTATTCCTGAAGTTCCTTTGCCGCGAGACGTATGCTTCCCGGCGCGTTTTCCATAATGATAATGTCAGCCATTGGGGTTTTATCTTTAACAATTTCAATTTTATCTGAAGCCATCAGGATTGATGAACATAACAGCCACAGAGTCGCTCCGGTGAAAATACAGAATCTGCAAATTGAATTTACTGTCATAGCTGATACCTTTCTCTTATTTTGTCAACAGACTTCCAGTTTCATTTCTATTTTATCCGTTTTTCCGGACAGGAGCATTTCAACGGCTTTTTGGCCCATGAGTTCGGTGTCGGAACAAATGTCAATAGACGAAAAATCATCGTAAATTCTGTTTGAAGGCTCTTTGCCGTATCTGATGATTTTCAGATTTTCGGGACACTTTATGTTGTTCTCCATCGCATAACGGCAGACCCCGAAAAATGCCGGTTCCGTGGCTATGACGCAATCGGGTAAATTTCCTTTTAATGAATTCATCCCTTCCCAGCCGTCTTCCTTTTCTTCTGTATAAAAACCTGTTATTCTGAGCTTGTTTTTCGCGGCAAATGAATTTGCGGCATTGATGATTGAAGAGGTAACATGTTTCCCGCGTCTTCCCGCAATTACGGCAAAAGATTTAATATTTAAAGGCGCGACTTTTTCAAGGGCTTTCAATATGCCGCCTTCAATATCCACAGAAACATTGGCAATACTGTCTGTGTGGCTGTAAGCGCCCAAAGTTATCAGACGCCCGTCAATGCGTTTGCTCACGGATTTCAAAAAAGCTTTATTGTCAATATCTCCCGTGAGGATTACTCCATCGCCCTGTAATGGGGTGAACCATGAGGAAAACTTATCAAAGGACTCTTTTATTCCGACTATAAGCTTAAGTCCGCTGGGATCTATTTTTCTCTCTATGCTTTTGAGCAGTCTGAAATAATAAGGATGGTCAAAAGTTTCAGTGCCAATCAATACGTACCAAATATTTCCCGTAAAAGTCCCGTTCTTAACCGCGTTATTTAAATTACCCACATAGGTGCCGCTCGCGCGTTTTTTTACTAGAAATTTCTCCTTTATCAGCAAATCAACGGCTTCCGCGGCTGTTCTTAATTCTATTCCGTAGATATCTCCCAGTTTTCTGTATGAAAAAAATCTGTCGCCTTCCTTGTATCCCCCAAGCATCAACTCTTTTTTCAATTGAGCGGATATCTGCTGATATACAGGAGACGGAGACGCCCTGTTGACTTTCAGTGGCGCGATATGTAAGCTTCTTGTTTTCCTGATATTCATATATAATCTAACTGTTGTATATTTATGCTACAGTCTAATTATAAATCAAAAGAATCTCTTTGTCAATAGGGCGAGCGAAAAAATCTTAAACTGAAGGTTGAAGGTTGCTGAAGTTAAAAAGCACGGCATTTGCCTGAAATGCCGTGCCGTATTGTTCGGGAAAACTGCTGAGTTTTTCAGTGTTTGAGTTTGGTTATGTCAACGCCGGCTTTTTCCCACCAGAGGGTGGTTTCCACGGGAAAGAGGTCTTCTTCCCAGTAAACGTTCATTACCGGTTCTATGTTCACGTCTTTTTTAGATGCTGACGACCACTTGGCGAAATCATCAGGGTTCAACGTGAACCCGGGTTTGAATGACTTGGAATTGAAGTACTCAATGAGTTTCTCGGCGAAATAAGCGACTTCGGGATTTTTCCTGATATTGTCCTTATTGAGAGTGAAAGAACAGAAGAGTATTTTTCCCTTGCCGACTTTCATTTCAAAAAGGTAAGCGAACTTGCGCATTGTATATTGCGGCTGGAATTCGCCTTTTCCGAATATGAGCGAATCCATTCTATCACGCGCGGCTTTGTCTATTCCCTCTATTATGGGGGAGACGCCCGGGAGATTGTCGATGGTGATTTTCGCCCCCGATTCAACAAGATTGTAGAATTGGAAGTCAAGCAGACCGCTGTTGGGGAATTTGTCATTAATATGGTGTTTTCTCAGGATGCCGCCCATCTGATGGCCTCTGTCCCATATCACAGGCTTGAAGCGGTCTTTCACCAGAGGCAGTCCGGATTTCTCCAGTTTTACTGACGGATCAAAAATGTAGAGATATGAAGCTCCCTTTTTCAACTTCTCAATAATACCGTTGTCAATTTTTCCTGTTACTTTGGGAGAAGTATTGATGAAATCAATTATTTTCTCATGGTTTACTTCGGGGAAGATCCATAAATCCCAGTTGTTGGAAGAGAAAATTTTATTATTCCTGTACGCGCTTATTTCCATGACATATTGAGATGCGCGTTTATCATTCAAGGTCAATTGCAAATTCATTATTTCATTCAAGCCCTGCTTTGCGACAAAGACGTTTTTAAAATCTTTCTTCATCATGACGCGCTTGTCTTCTTTCCTGAAGACTTTCAGCTTGAAATCAAGATAATCGGCTTCGGAATAGTTGGAAGAATAGACTTTGACATCAAAGGGACTGCCGCTTGTAAAGCATTTTTTTCTGAAATCGGCAAGTATAGCGAAGTCGCCGTTCAGAGCCTTGAAAACGGGCCTGAATACTTCTTTCACGTCGTCAAAACAGTCTATTATGCCATTCTGGTTTTCATAATAATTCGCATCGGCCAGTTGCAGCATCTGATAACCTTCAAGCCAGGGGCTCAGACGGAGTCTTTCGAGGGCTTCCTTCAAGCATATCTTTTTAAAATGCTCTGAGGCTTTTCTGTAATTCTCCCAATTGGGCCATAAGCCTTTTTCTTTCGCGATTTTTTCTACAACGTCCATCCACCATGGTATCCCGCATGAGGCCGTTTTCATTTTGCGCCTGAGCGATTTCAGGTCGGGCAGGGAGGTGTAATGCAGTGCTTCATGCGCCAGGGTGGGCTTTACGGGATGAAGGTTTCTCCTGAATTTCAGAGTTGCGCTTCCCTGCTTTTCTTCTCCATTCATTTCAACTTTTTTAATGGAGCCGTTAAGGTCAAAGCAGTCCCGGTTGTTAAACATCTCAATATGATTTCCGAAAGGGAAAAAATAGGCTATGTGCTGACTGAGAAAATCAGTTGTTGTCCTGTCAGCTTCTCCCCAGCCGCAACTGTCGAGGAGGAGAGAACACGGCGAATTTTCCCTTATTATTTTCACGGCCTCTTTCACTATGTCTATTTCGCCGGAGTTATGTATTTCATTGCCCAGGCAGAACGCGAAAACGGAAGGATGCCAGCCGAGTGTTTTGACGGTTTTTTCTATCAATTTCAAGTCGAGAGTGAATTCTTTCTTACCGTTCTTAAAGGTATATTGCGGAGCGAATTCAATCTGATTTAACATGCCCAGTTCATCGCTCAGGTCAAGGAATATTTCCGAGGGTATCGTGGAATGCCAGCGTACAAGATTGAAGCCGAGTTCCTTTGCGGCGAGAATGTATTTTTTATAAAAATCGCTGTCATTGAGTTTCAGAAGGTTATCGTGTTCGTGTGCCTTTATTCCCCTGATGCAGCCTCGGACATAGAATCTTCTGCCGTTCAGATATATTCTTTCTTCAATGCTTTCGATTATCCTCAGCCCGCTTTTGAGAGTTGTCTTCACCTTTCCACTTTTATCAATGAGCTCCATTTTCAGCAATTCCGGTTGGGAGGGGCTCCAGCAGGGAACAAGTCCAGTCAGTTTACTGAGTTCCTCTTTTTTACGGATATCTTTGGCGGTAAAATCGGCAAGGAATTTATTTCCCTTAAAAATTTTCAGACTTTCAACTGTATCAAGCTGTGATTGAGGCAACATCTGTCCATCTCCTTTGAATTGATAGAAACAAATTATATCAGAAAAAATAAAAACGTCAATGCCAATACGTTTAAATTTATAAAATAAATTTGCAAGTTTTTGAATATGTTATATAATTAAATCGTATAGGAAATTGTTAGCCTGCCGCAACGGAAGTGAGCGGCAGTACGGAAAAAACTAATTTTTTTCACGTAGTGCAGGTATTCTAGCTGCTAATTAAAGTAACGTATTGGCAAAAGGCGGTAAATCTGATGCTTGAAAAATTGAAGAGGGTATCTGTAAAAGACATAGCGGTTGCTGCTGGCGTCAGCGGGACTACTGTTGTGCACGCCTTGAATCCTCCCCCGGGCGTCAGAATGAAAACTGAAACTCGCGAGAAGGTGCGGGCTATCGCGAAAGCTATGGGCTACAAGCCCAGTTTTGTTGGCCGGGCGCTTGTTTCCGGCAGAACTTATACCATAGGGCTGATACAGCCGTCAGTGGAAATAATGACTTATATTTTCTACCAGAAGTATATCATGGGCATGGCCCGGGCGATGAGAAAGGATGATTACCATCTGCTTTTGATGTTCAGGGATGAAAATATCGCAAAAGTGATTAATGAAGGCCGGATTGACGGTGTATTCGTCATGCAGAGCGACAGCGAAGAGGAGCATATCAGGGCTATAGAAGAAGCGTCTATGCCTGCTGTGATAATAAATAAAACCTATAAATCCATGACGCCGGATAACCGCAGAATATGTTCCATACATTCGGATTACGGGCGCTATATGAAAGAGGCCATTGAAATGCTTATTGGACTCGCTTGCAAATCAATTCTGCTCATAATCGATCCGGAAAGAACTGAGCCGAACAGATATATTTACGCTGAATACTGCAAGCTCTCAGAACGGTATGCTTCCAAGGGGATTTCATTCAACAGTATTCCTAATTCAATGAATACGGAGAAAGCTCGCGCACAGATAAAAAACGTTCTTAAAAATGGCAACCGCTGGGATGGGATTATCGCGAACGGCGCATGGGTGGCCGGACTTTACATTGAAGAAGCTCTAAAGACAGGCTCTAAACCTGGACGCGATTTTCACATAGTCTTTGATGATGTTCCGGACGCATATAAGTCGACAGGGTTTGAAAGATGCGGTTTTATTCAACAGCCTGAATTATGCGGCGCCGAAGCATGGCGGGTAATGAAGGATATCCTGGCCGGTCACAATAAGGTTACGGAACTTGCCTTCCCATATCTTCAGACAAAAATCAGCTCTTCCGGAAAGAAAGCCCGTTGATTGATGTGTTCTGTCTTTTTCTTTGCGTTTACCGACTTTTCAATTTTCAGCTATGAAAGCTATGAAAACTTTCGAAAATATTTATTTCAAGTATTGACAAAATGCTGTAGAAATATTATAATAGAGTTATCTCAAACGTTTGAGGAAGGATTTTCAATGAAGCCAGTTGCGACTTTGAAGGATGTGGCTATGGAGCTGAAGCTTTCTGTCAGCGCCGTTTCGCGCGTCCTTAATGATAAAGGAAAAGATATAGGCCTGAGTGACGCCACAATAAAAAAAGTACTTAAAACCGCGCGTGGAATGGGCTATAAACCGCATTCCCAGGCCAGGGCTTTGAGGATGGGACGGACCAATATTGTCGGTGTATGCCTTATATTGCCACCGAACTCACTTTCCGATTTCAATTTCCGGCTGCTTTCGGGAATATCACGCACATTGGTAGAGCATTCAAAACTGATGCTTCTGTATGAGACGGAAAAACCGGAAGAAGCCATGAAGGCTATGAAACATTTCAGGGAAAGCAGGGTTGACGGAATAATCACTACTCATAGAATGAATGATGAATATATTAACTATGTGAATAATCTTATTGATGAAGGAATGAACGTTGTTACCATTGATACCCCTCTGCCCGGTATCTTTAAATGTCCGAACGTTGCCGGAGACAATGAAAGGGGCGCTTTCCTCGCGACTGAATATTTAATTAAAAAAGGGCATAAAAAAATAGCACATCTTGCGCACAGAACTGACAGGAGCAGCAGTGGATATAAACGTTTTCTCGGCTATAGAAAAGCTCTGGGTTCATATAAGCTGCCATATTCCGAAAAATTGGTTTTTGACATTGAGAATATTAAAAACCCTTATCCGGCGGCGGAAAAAATAAGTTCTCTGAGTGAGTTGCCGGAGGCTGTTTTCGCATGGAATGATACATCCGCATTTACATTGCAGCGCGCTTTACAGAAAAAATCACGGCTGGAAATAGACATAATAGGTTTTGACGACAGGGAGTTCGTCCGTTTTCTCGAAAAACCCTTTCCGACTGTTCATTATCCCCGCTTCGAAATGGGCAAAAGGGCGGTTGACGTCCTTTTGTCAGGAGAAAACAGGAAAAAGGACTTGCTCATAACGCCGCACCTGGTTATGAATGACGATGATGAAATAAAATTCTAATTTAAAATAATGAGGTAAAGAATGAGAAAAGCTTTAATCGTGTCGCTGTTTTTAATGATGGGTTTCTTTGCTGCATTTGGCGCTGAAAACATTTTATGGGAAAGTGATTTTTCAAAGTTCAAGGCGGCTGCTTCTCCTGAAAAAGGCTGGGTTCTGAAAGATCTTTCTGTTGAAGTTTCAGCTTCAGGGATAAGGTTGCGCGAGACGGGAGAAAACAGCGAAGGCTCGATGACCTGTAAAATAAAATATGCCCCTGCCGCTAAATTCATACAGGTTAAAGCCGGGATGGCTGAACATGCTGAAAATACATTTTATCTTTCCAGCGGCGGGGAAAAATACAAGATATTCACGGGCTTAAATACTTTCCCGATTAACAGCAAAGATATCAATCATGGCATATTAACTTTAACGATAATTCAGGATGGCATTTTCGGCAAAAAACCGAGCGGCTGGGCGGACTTGGAAATATTGCGTGTCGTTGGAAAACCGCTTGACGGCCTTGTCGTAGAACTTGAAAACAAAGCCAATACAGCGAAAATTGGTGATACTGTTCTTTTCAAATATTATCCGTCTTCTTCCATCATTGAAAAGAACCTTGGAGCTGACTGTTTTGTTTTTCCTGAAATATCAGACTATCGCTTTAATGCAAATCCCGTAATTCTTGAAAAAGAAAATGATGGAACTTTTTCATGTACTGTCAAAATCGATGAAAATGCCTATGCGTTCAAGTCCGGCAATGGGAAAAATGTTTTTGCCAGTGTTTATGCTGGAGGAACGCATTCTTACGCTTTCACATCATTTAATATCGACGTAAAAGAAATTCCCGGGGTGGATAAAAAAGTTAAAAACGCCCTTCCTCCGCCTGTTTTCAAGGGCGCGAACCCGGATATCGTCAAGTATCGCAAAATGTGGGAACAATATACAAAAGGGAATAACCTTGCCCTCGGCAAAAAGTTCATATTCTCCAAAAAACCGGATTACAAATTAACATGTAAAGGAGATACAGACACTATAGACTTGACGGACGGTAAACTCAGTGGCCGTAAATGCGAAACGATATGGTTTGCTCCCGAGGCTGTCGGATGGTATATGTCCGGTGCCGAAAACGGCGTAAACTGCCTGCTTGATTTAGGCGGGATAAAACCTGTGAAAGACGTAGTTATAAGGGCGCTGGCCGGTAAATGTCAGACCATCCTTACCGCACCGCAGGAATTCAAAATTTTTGTCAGCAGGGACGGTGAGGATTTTTATGAGGCCGCCTCAATGGTCAAGCTTATGCCGGGCGAAAAGGATTTGAGCAATTTCAAGACGCATTATTACATTGATGAAATTGGGAAAGCATACGTTTATCCGTTCAAGCTCGACGTGAATGCCGATGCAAGATATATCGGAGTGTATATAAAAGGAGTTAGCGCAGCAGTATTCCTTGATGAAATAGCTGTTATGGAAGGAAGTGCAAGCACAACCGCTTTCAATGAGGCATATCAAGGACAGAAACAGAAATTCATCACGAGCGGGATATTCATTGAACCGCGTCTCAAGGAACTTGCTATTTCAACGAATATAAACACGCCGAATGCGTTTCAGTTATCGGATATGAGGGACAAGGACTCTACGTCCAAGACGGTAACTGTTGTTATTGAAGTGCCGGAAGGGATAAATATAATAGCGCCTACAGCAGAAAAAGAATCCGTAACTCTCAACAACAATAAATATACCCGATGGGAATTTCCCTTAAAAAAATCACGGATAAAACCACAGACTGAAATGATATTTTTCACTGCCGACAAATCTGTGAACGCGAATTTACCAGGATATGCTTACGCAAAATCAGAAGGCATAAAAACTGAAAAGGCCCAGTTTCCCGTCAGGCTTTTTGAAATGCCTGAAGTTAAGCCGCAGTTGAAGAGACTTCATGTCAGCCTCGGATGGATGGGAGACAAAGACATGAGGGACTATCCTGATTATTTTAAGGCTTTCAAAACCATGGGATTTAATGTCGTACCTTCTTTTCCGAGGTACTGGCAGGGTGATAAAAAAGCGGAAGACAAAGCAAATGCATTGCAATTTCTTGAAGTTGCCAGAAAAGAAGGTTTTAAAATCTTGATGAATGAATCGCCGTTCCACGTGATGGAAGAGGGACACAAAGAGGGTTCGGAAATATATTCGCAATTGAAAAATGGGAAGCCGAGCAAGAATCTCTGTCCGTCATACTGGGGAAATTACTATGTTAAGGAAATGGAAAGGATTTCGCAAGGTGTGGCACTTGTCAAACCTGATTATATAACTTGGGACATTGAGTGTTGGCACAATGGCGCGGCAGAAGCCTCTGCATGTGAAGGGTGTACGGAAGAACAGAAAAAATCAGGCAAGTCAATGGAAGAATATCTCAAGGATTGCGGCACGCGGAAAATGAAAGATTTGAAAGACGCAGTGAAACGCGGTATAGGCAATGGAAAAATGCCCATGATACATTGTTATGATACTCATCCGACAGATCCTAATTATCATCTGATTTTGGATTTTAACCGTTTTTATCCTGCTTATGCTGATACTTCCGCAAACAGTTTTTATGTGGCTGGAAACGTATTAAAAGTCCACGATGAAATGCGTGAAAATTATAAAATAATGAAGTGCAATAAATGCATTCCGTGGCTTACAGCGGGAACTTACGGAGAATATGAGCCTTATAAACTTGAACAGATGATACTTGAAGTATTGCTGAACAGCGCATGTGGTTTTGGTTATTACTGGTATGGGGATTTTGATACTCCGATGGATTTCTATTATCATTCGAAAGCTCTTTCTGAAATTGCCGCTTATGAGGATATCATAATGGACGGGAAAGTCATGCCCGAACTCGAAGGTTCTAATAAAAACCTGATTTATTCAGCGGTGAAAAAAGGCAATGAAATGCTCCTGCTTGTCGGCAACTATAAAAGGTCTGCCAATGGAGAAACCGAAATCAAACTGCCTTTCAAAAATATCGTTGAAATCAAAGATTTGAGAGATAATGGAAAGATAATAAATTCCGGTAAAATATTCAAAACAGATATACTCAAAGATGAAATAGGGTTCTATTATATAAAGGGAACTGAATAAGGAAGCGGAGGCAGGACATGAAAACAAGCAAGTTTTACTTTTTTACGATTGTGGAGCTCCTCGTTGTGATATCGATAATAGTGATACTCGCGGGAATGCTCCTGCCTGCTCTGAAAAATGCCAGGAATACCGCTAAAATGACACAATGCGCAGGCAATTTGAAACAAATAGGAATTCTGATGATACAGTATGTCGATGAAAACAATTCCTGGTACCCTTATGCCTATAGAGCAGACGATACCTTTTCCTGTTGGGGCGGAAAAATAGCAATTGCCGGAAATCTTAAACAGTCTGATATCTTTATATGTCCGTCTGTGGATTCCGCAAAAATTAATTCAAGTTTAAAATCGAAAACAAGAT
Source organism: Lentisphaerae bacterium GWF2_44_16 (assembly GCA_001803225.1). Taxonomy (GTDB): domain Bacteria; phylum Verrucomicrobiota; class Lentisphaeria; order Victivallales; family GWF2-45-14; genus GWF2-44-16. The sequence continues at coordinate 21,991 of MHBF01000161.1, forward strand.
CAATGGAAGCCAAGGCCTCCGACAGTACGTTTGGTTATGTTTCATACGGCGCGCACCGCTATGGGGCTACTCCCTGTGCTACTGATACTACTTTACGACCGGCAAAGGCAATCAACCTTCCTTCAGACATGATGGTTGCGGTGGACTTTGAAGTTTCCGGTCAGCCGAACGACGGCTGGTATTATTCAGTGCAGTCAGCCTTCCAAGGAAGCACCGATATTCCTTTTTTGACCAGGCATAACTACAGATTCAATCTCTTATATACTGACGGACATGTCGCCCCGTCGTCACTCGCGGAACTGGGTTCCGCCATTTCCATAGAAAGACCGTGGTATTACAAAGTGTACTGTAAATGAGAATATTGTAAAAGAATATCTTTAAAGTATATTTGTTTTCATCCGGAAAATATTGAAAGTTTCAGGTGGAAATGAATATACTGGTCAATTACACTCCCGGTCACGCGGGGCCCAAAATAATGAAAGGTTTTGTGAACGCTTTCAGGAGGCTCGGACATTTTGTTACAGACAGGCCGCAGGGTGATGAACTTCAGAAAAGTTATGACGTTATTCTTGGATATTCCGGGACCTCTGTGATAATAGTGGATGAGAAGAACGGTCTGACCCTTGATGCTGTTTTGAAGGCCTGCCTGATACAGTACTGGGCTGATGATGTGGAAGACATAAACAAGATTTGCAGGCGCGGAATAATATTTCAATCAGATCTGGGGTGTTCGGAAAAATGGAATGCCCTCGGTGTCAGCAATATTTATCTTCCGCTTGCCGCCGATGAAAAAGTCTTTTATCCGATTGAGATGGGAAAAAGATTTGACGTTATCCTTACCGGAGTTCCATCAGCGCCGCGTATTGAAATCCTGAAACAGCTGGAAGGATTGAATGTGGCCGTTTTCGGACAGTGGGAACGGGGATGGGAGAAATATTCTGAAGTAAAAAAATATTATTATGGATGTGTTGCTTCCGAGAATGAGCTGAATGAGCTTTACAACCAGTCGAAAATATGTATCGATATTTCATCGCCTCAGAATCTCAACTCCGCGAATTTTACCGTTTTCAACGCTATGGCTTCCGGCTGTCTGCTCATAACCAATTACAAGACCGCGCTTGATGGTCTTTTCGGAGCTGAACAGGTCCCATCATATACCGGGAGTTGCAGAAGCCTGATTGACAAATACCTCGCTGATGAAGTTCTTCTGAAAGGGGAAAGCTTAAGGCAGAGAGACGTAATTTTGTCCGGGCATACTTTCATACACCGCGCTGAAGACATGCTGTCAATTCTCCGTTCCGTTACGGGATAATTGTTTGTATAATTAAATATTAGCGTTATCGTATTGATATTATTTATTCAGTTGGGTTTCAATACCTCGCCCCTTGGGGCGGGGCAGTTCATTTTATCCTTGAAGATAAATTCCGGAAATTTTCAATAAAAGAAGTAAAGAAATGGATATGGAATTCTGAAGAACATGAAGTATTATCGCCGGATATAAAGAGTTAAAGCGGACATAGAGAAATTGCAGTACAAGACCCAGAATAAAAAGTGCCGGGAATTGCAGTATGCTCTGGTGAATTCCCGCGAAAAGGCCCGAAACAAGCACTGCCGCGCTGACTGGATTCATCCTTTTGGAGAGAAAACCGTAAAAAACCCTCCTGAATATGATTTCCTCGCTCAGCGGCGCGATTATAATCGCGCCGAAAGCTATTATTGCGAAACTCTGCCAGTTGCAGTTTTTTATAATTTCCATAACGGGGGGCGCTTTTGCGGGTATGCCCGTCTTTGCCAAAAGGATGCCGAAAGAGAAAATAAGCAATGCCATCAGAGGGAAAAGCATGATTTCAATGACAAAGGCGTAGATGAAATAGGAGAATTTCCAGTTTGCGAAGCCCATTATTTCCGCGAAGCTCTTTTCTGTTTTTATAAAAAAGCACACGAGCGGTACGGCGCATAGCATCAGGAGCTGGTGTGGAATTGTTCCCGTCAGCACCTTGTATTCCATCGGTGCGGAAGGGCTGTACATGGAAATGAGCTTCAAGGCTAACGGCACTGTGAGAAAAGAAAAAAACAGCGTGAACAATGACACGATAAAAGCGGCTTTGAGCCATCTGTTTTCATTATTGTCTATCATAATTCTCAAATATACTCCGGGATTTTCAGTAAAAAAACAGAAAAGCTTTGCGGGCTTGTCTTTTACTTGAAAAAAGATTATATTAACGATACTTAAAAACAGGGGTATCATGTCTGTAAAATTCAGAGATTATTATGAGATTCTCGGCGTAAGCCGGAATGTCAATGCCGAAGACCTTAAAAAGACTTACCGGAAACTGGCGCGTAAATACCATCCGGATATAAACAAAAGTTCTGACGCCGAAGGCAAATTCAAGGAAATAGCGGAGGCTTATGAAGTCCTCGGCGATCCTGAAAAAAGAAAAAAATACGATTCTCTGGGCGCAAATTGGAAGAATGGACAGGACTTTACTCCTCCCCCCGGAGGGTTTTCAGGAGGAAGGCGCGGAGGCCAGAGCGCCGGGTGGAGTTTCTTCGGCGGCGGGCGCGGAGCTTCGTCAAAAGGTTTTTCCTCTGACGAATTCGGTGGAGCGAGCGACTTTTTTGAATCTCTCTTTGGTAATATTGGCGGCGGCAGAAGCCATTTTTCGGAAGGGCGTCCGGGCGGTGCCTGGCCTCAAGCCTCCAAGGGACAGGATATTGAATCGGAAATACAGATACCGCTTGAAGAAGCTTTTAAGGGGGCTGAAAAGAGCGTTTCCTTCCGGATTTCAGGGATGGATGAGCGCGGGGCCCCCGCCGCGCAGACGAGGAAAGTGGACTTTCGTATTCCCCCCGGCACTACGGACGGTACTAAGATAAGGCTCAGGGGAAAAGGCGGAAACGGTTATAGCGGAGGCCCCGCTGGAGACCTTTACCTTAAAATAGCGATTATGCCTCACCGTATTTTCAAAGTGAACGGTCATGATCTTGAACTTGAACTGCGCGTTTCCCCATGGGAAGCGGCTCTTGGCGCTGATATCTCTGTCCCTACTATGAACGGGGACGCTACTATCCGGATAAAGTCCGGCACACAGAGCGGACAGCGCATCAGGCTCAAAGGGAAAGGGCTCCCAAAGCATGGTAAAAACGAATCCGGCGATATTTTCGTCATTATTAAAATTGCAGTTCCGGAGAATATGACGGCAAAAGAAAAGGACTTGTTCAGGCAGCTCGCTGAAACATCAAAATTCAATCCTCGCGGATAGTGTATAAATCGCAGGGAAGGGAGGCTTTCTGGAATGAAAATACTGATAGCCGATGATGATCCTGTTCTTCTTAAACTTTTGTGTCCGCTTTTACGCAAATGGGGGCATGAGGCGCTTTGTGTTTCAGACGGGATGGAGGCGCTGCAAATACTTTCCGGAAAAGATGAGTACCTTCAGATAGCGATACTCGATTGGGTTATGCCGGGCATCGACGGCATTGACATTTGTAAAAAAATCAGGAAAAATTCAGAAAATAAGTTCATATACATAATTCTTCTTACCGGCAGGAATGAGGAAAAAGATATTATAAACGGGCTTGACGCGGGCGCTGATGATTACATTACCAAGCCTATACGGACGGAAGAACTCAAAAGCCGTCTGGCGGCAGGCGTCAGAACTGTAAATTATGAGCGCAAGCTCAGGGAGTTCAACAGAAATCTTCAGGAAAAAAACGATGCTCTTGAGAAATATTCCCGCATAATGGAAACCCTCGCCGAGGAAAGAGCTAAAAAACTTATTCACTCTGAACGTCTTTCAACCCTGGGTGAACTTGCCGCAGGCATGGCCCATGAAGTCAATAATTATCTTGCCCCTATTTCAGGATATGCTGATTTGCTCAAGCTGTATATTGACAACATGCCTCTGGGCGAAGCGGAAAAAATAAAGTACAGTGAATACATCGACGGCATAAACAGAGGCGCGGGAAGAATTAGAAAGCTCATTGAACGTGTGAGAATTCATGGACGCAAGACAGCTTCAGAAAGAATTGATACAGATGTCCGCGAGCTTCTCGTACAATCCCTTGAGCTTTGTGTAGGAAAGCTTAAAAGGGTCAAAGTTGAAAGGGACCTGACAGAGATGCCTCTTAAGGTAAATGTAATGTCTCAAGAGATAGAACAGGTTTTTGTAAACATCTTCAAGAACGCGGCGGAGGCCATGTCCGGCAGGGAAGGGAGTGTCCTTTGGGTCAGTTCTCGTTTCGAAGCTGATATCGTTCGAGTTATTATTGAAGACAATGGCCCGGGCGTTCCCGAAGAACATATTGAGAACATCTGGGAAGCTTTTTTTACCACCAAATCCGCCGAGGACGGCACAGGTCTGGGCTTGAGCATCAGCAAGGGAATCATAGAAAACCACGGCGGCAGCATAAAAGCCGAAAACCGTAAGGAAGGCGGCGCCCGCTTCATCATAGAGCTGCCAAAGGTACATTAGGCAGAATGCCAATATATTTGCTGATATTAGGATTTAACGGAGATGTTGAAAAAATAGAAAAAAATTAAAAAAGGACTTGCATTGTTATTAGTATTGTGGTATTATGGTACTGTAATACTTGATTATTGTTAAACCAAAAATAGGAGGGGAGAACAATGTTTTGTTATCAGTGTCAGGAAACCGCTAGAAATCAGGGCTGTACCGTCAGAGGTGTTTGTGGAAAACAGGAGACGACAGCTAATCTCATGGATCTCTTGATTCATATTTTGAAAGGAGTTTCGTTCTATGCGAAGGAAGCTTCAAAACATGCTGAATTCGATAACACAAAAACCGGCCTTTTCATAACACGGGCCCTTTTCGCGACAATAACAAACGCGAACTTTGACGATGCCAGAATCAGCGCATTGATAAAGGAAGCCTTGGAATTAAGGAAAGAATTGAAAGGAAAATACGGGAATGACCTGAGCGGAAATCTGCCCGATTGTGCGGTATGGCATTCCGATAATCCCGCCGATTATCAGGCAAAGGCCGCCGAAGTCGGAGTGCTTTCCACGGGGAGCAATGAAGATGTGCGCTCATTGCGTCAGCTCCTTATTTATGGATTGAAAGGAATTTCGGCGTATTCGGACCATGCCGCCGTTCTGGGTTATGAAGACAAGGAACTCTATAAGTTTATAATAGAAGCGCTTGTTTCCACGATTACGGATTTGAGTGTTGATGAGATGGTTGGCTGGGTGATGAAAGCCGGTGAAAACGCCGTCAAGACAATGGCCCTTCTCGACAAGGCTAATACATCGACTTACGGCAATCCCGAGATAACGAAAGTCGATATTGGTGTACGCGGCAATCCCGGCATATTGATTTCGGGTCACGACCTCAAAGATCTGGAGGAACTGCTCGAACAGACGGAAGGATGCGGAGTTGACGTATATACCCACAGTGAAATGCTCCCAGCTCATTATTATCCGAAGTTCAAGAAATATAAACATTTTGCCGGAAATTACGGAGGGTCATGGTGGAAGCAGAATTCTGATTTTGAGACTTTCAACGGCCCGATACTCATGACCACTAACTGCATAATCCCCTTGAAGGATTCTTATAAGGACAGGATATTCACCACCGGAATGGCGGGGTATCCCGGAGTGAAGCATATAGCTGACAGGACTGAAAACGGACAGAAGAATTTTTCTGAAGTCGTAGCGCTTGCCAAAACTTGCAAGCCACCTGTGGAAATTGAGAAAGGCGAAATCGTAGGCGGCTTCGCGCACAGTCAGGTACTTGCTTTGGCGGACAAAGTAGTGGCCGCCGTAAAATCAGGCGCCATAAAACGTTTTGTGGTGATGGCAGGATGCGACGGGCGTCAAAAGGGCAGAAGCTATTTTACGGAAATCGCCGAAAATCTCCCGAAAGACACAATCATACTTACGGCGGGATGCGCGAAATACCGTTATAATAAGCTTAATCTCGGCGATATAGGCGGCATTCCCAGAGTGCTTGACGCCGGACAGTGCAATGACTCTTATTCGCTTGCCGTCATCGCTCTGACCCTCAAGGACGTTTTCGAGCTTGACGATGTGAACAAGCTTCCGATATCCTTTGATATAGCCTGGTACGAACAGAAAGCCGTAGCCGTTCTGCTTGCGCTGCTCTATCTGGGCTTTAAGGGAATCAGGCTCGGGCCCACGCTTCCCGGCTTCCTGTCTCCGGCTGTCGCCAAGGTGCTGGTCGAGAAATTCGATATCAAGCTTATCGGCGATGTGCAGGGCGATATTAACGCGATGATGGAAGGACGCTGAATATACGCTATATTAAAAGTGGAAGAGCATTTGTTCTTCCACTTAAAATAGAATAAGATTATTATGAGCAGTGTATTAAAAATATCGGAAGCGGTATCTCTCGGAATTCACGCATGTATAATCATCGCGAAGTCCGAAAACAGGATATCCGCTTCTGAAATAGCGGAAATGCTTAAGGCCTCTGAAGCGCATCTGGCGAAAGTTCTTCAGCGGCTCGTCAGGTCGGGGCTGATATTTTCAAACAGAGGTCCCAAGGGCGGTTTCAAACTGGCGAAGGAAGCGGCTGATATTCACCTGATGGAAATATACGAGGCCATCGACGGGGAAATGCCGTTGCGCAATTGTCTTTTTGAAAAGCCCGCGTGCGATGGGAAAAAATGTTCTCTTTACGGTCTTTTAAATAAGATAAACAGTGAAGTGAAAAACTATTTTTCAGATACCAGTCTTGCGGATTTACTGGAGTAGGCCGGGTACAGTTTGGAACGTTTGGCAAAAATGTTTTTCCGATATTGGCAGGGAATCAGATGCGCTGACAATATTATAGCGCGGAAATTTCCATCCCTTATCGTTCTTTCCGGGATACTCTGCGGGATTCTGCCTGGAATAATATTTCCGGATATGCCGGTTTTCTGGCGTGCCGTCTGTGTTTTTGCCGTTATTGTCTTATCTTTCATATTCATTTCGTCCCCAAGATATATTCTCGTCTTGTCTCTATTTTCTGTAACAGCTCTGATTATCGCGGATATTAACTCCGGGATATCCGCGGATAATTACTCGAACTATCTTTCGCGCCCGAATTGCGGCGCGATTATAAAAGGGGTTCTGAAAGACAGCTCCATCGTAAGCCGTAACTTGAGCTGGCTTCCCAAGCCGTCTTTTGTCAAACTGGAAATATCCGGCATAAAATACGGAGAAAATGAAGACTGGAAGAAAGTTACGGGGAAACTTTATGTAAAGCTCCCGGAAGCGTCTTCAAATCCCGGATATGACAATGAGATTATCCTTAAAGGCGAATTCATGGAAATAGACAAGCCGCCTTTTAAAGGAGCTTTTGATTTCGGAAAATATCTGGAGTTGAGAAAAATATACCGGATATTCTATGCGTCGGAGTGCGAAGTTCTGAAAGCCCCGCGGACGCTTGAGAGCTCTATCATGAACGTACGTGATTTCGCGCTTGTGAAAGTTACAGACGGCATCAAGTCGCCGGAGAACAAACGTCTGCTGACAACCATGTTTTTCGGGTGCAGGCAAGGGCTTGACTGGAAAGACCGTCAGACATTTATTATGAGCGGGACTATACATATATTTTCGGTGAGCGGTCTGCATGTGGGTATTCTGGCGCTGATTCTGTTCTGGGCATTCAGATTTCTTCCATTCAGGGCCAGATACCTGCTGGTGCCTTTTTTGATACTTATTTATACGGTAACGACAGGAATGCAGCCTCCGGCAGTCAGGGCGCTGCTCATGATATCGCTCTGGTCTTTCAGCAGGGCTTTTTTGCATTACACTTCACCTCTGAACGTTGTCTTTGCTTCCGCCTCTCTGCTTCTGCTCTGGAATCCTTTTTACATTATGGACATAGGCTTCCAGTATTCGTTTGTTACAGTGGCGTTTCTTATACTCTCGTATAATCACGTCAGAGAATGGACAGCCTGTATTTCGGAGCGCCTGAAGTGGACACCGTCATTATACGTATCGCGCGGGGATTATACGGTGTCCCGTTTAGGAAAATATGTTTTTCTCTCAGTTTTTTCATGTCTTATAGCGTGGTTGGCCAGTACGGGGATATCCGCTTCATATCAGGGCTTGTATGTGCCGTTTGCGGTTCCCGCGAACATACTCATTTCACCGCTGATACCGCTGGTATTCATAGTGGCCATGCTGAAGCTTCTGCTGATACCTTTCGGCATCTTTGCGGATTTTGCCGGCAGTCTCATAGATTATCTTTTTTATTTAATAGACGGCATTTGCCGCGTTTGCGCTTATCTGGGGACTGACTGCCATATAGTCAGGCCGCCGCTGTTTTCCGTGTTGATTTTTTATTCGGCGCTATTGGTCTTTGTCGTTTCAAAGCGGAAACTGTTTTTCATAGCATCGCTGGCGCTTATATCTTTTGTAATAATATTCTGGCATCTGAGGGAGGATTTCGCCTCTCCTGAGATATTTTTATTTCACGGCGGCAGAAGCCAGGAGCTTTCCGTTCTGATATGCGACCCGGCTTCTGATAAGGCCTTTCTTGTCAACGCTCCTTCCTCCGAAACGTGCAGAAATATAGCCAACCTGCTTTCATTGAAGGGAATTGACAGGATAGACACTCTGATATTCTGTGGCGCGAAAAAAGATTTCTGCGCGGGCGCAAAGTATCTCATGTCCTGTTCCGGGGTAAACAGAATAATAGTTCCCGGAAATTTTTCGAGAAGCCCCTATGCCAGGGATATGGTCGATGACGCGTATTCCTCCGGGATACTCCTGGAATACGCGAAAGAGACTGGAAAAGAGGAAAAGGGCTGGAGTTATTCTTCATATAAATTGAAAGCTCTTTCAAAAAACGGCGAATTCAGCATTGAATATAACGATTTTAATCTTAATATAAGTCTAATAATAACGGACGGCGGGAACGGTATGCGCCGCGTCAAAATCACGGTGCCGGGAACCGAACCGAAAACAGTTGAATTTGAAAACCGAAACAACATTATAATGAAAAGTTTTTGCGTAAATGAAAAGAAAACTTAAGATATGCCACGTTATAACCAGAATGATAGTGGGCGGCGCGCAGGAAAACACACTCCTTACAGTAAAAGGCCTTGCAGCCAGAGGACATGAGGTTACTCTCATAACGGGACCTTCCGAGGGGCCGGAGGGAGAATTACTCAAAAATCACGGAAATAACGACTTTGAACTGCTTGTCAATTCGCATCTGGTGAGAGAGCTTAACCCTTATCACGATACGCTGGCTTACTTTTCACTTTTGAAGCTTTTCAGAAAAAGAAAATTTGATGTCGTTCATACTCACAGTTCCAAGGCCGGTGTGATAGGACGGGCCGCCGCAAACGCGGCCGGTATTCCCTTTGTAACGCACACCGTTCACGGACAGGCTTTTCACCGCTATGAAAAGCCCTGGAAAAACTTCATCTACAAAAACGCGGAAAAATGGGCCGCCCGCAGATGTCACAAAATCTATGCCGTTTCACAGGCCATGATAGACCAATGTG
>MHBF01000161.1:31519-48253 GCA_001803225.1 Lentisphaerae bacterium GWF2_44_16
CGGAATGGAGCTGGAACCGTTTCTGAACGCTGTGGCGGACAAGGAGCTGAAAGGACAGCTTGGAATACCGCGGGGAAGTAAGGTTATAGGGGTTATCGCAAGAATTTTTCCTCTTAAAGGTTATGAATTCCTTATTCCCGTGGCAAAAAAAATAACGGAAACTTACCCGGAGGCCCATTTCCTCATAGTAGGGGACGGCATACTTAGAAAAGAGCTTCAGGATGAAATAAAGGACTGCGGACTTTCAAAAAGGTTTTCTTTTGCCGGTCTTGTGCCGCCGAATGAAATACACCGTTATACTGCTCTTATGGGTATGCTCATGCATCTTTCGCTCAGGGAAGGTCTTCCCAGGGCTGTTGTGCAGGCGCTGGCTTCGGGTAAACCCGCTGTCGGTTTCAGGCTCGACGGTACTCCTGAAGTAATTAACGACGGGAAAACAGGCTTTGTCGTTGAACCCCGGAATGTGGGCGATATCATAAATGCCCTCTCTATCTTATTTGAACATCCGGAACTGGTTAAAACCATGGGGAAAAACGGCAGAAATCTGGTCTCTGATAAATTCGACTGGAAAAAAATGGTCGATATTCTCGAAGATGAATATCTGAACAATCTCCCTGCAAAAACGATATGAAAATATAATTTGAATTCCGGTTGCGACGACGCGCAACCCTCCACAGATTTATTCATGACGCGTGGAGGGTTTTGCTTCGTCAAAACCGCATTTGGAGCGAAGTATGCATGCTCAGGAACAAAAACTCGAATCGCTTCTAAAATCATACGGCTCTCTGGCCATAGCTTTTTCCGGCGGTACTGACAGTACGCTTCTTGCGAAAATCGCTTCGAAAGTATTAAAGAACAAACTTCTGCTTGTCCATGTTTCCTCTGAATTTTCCACTGCGGAAGAAACTCAATTTGTCAGAAAATGGAGCAGGGAAAATAAAATTAAACTGAAGGTCTTAAAGCTGAGTCCTTTGAATGTCACGGAAATAAAAGCCAATGACAAACTGAGATGCTATTACTGCAAAAAACTCATTATGAGTTTTGTTATTGCCGAAACTCGCAAGCGCGGTATTGAAGCAGTGGCGGACGGGACAAATACTGATGATTTTGACGATTACCGCCCCGGCCTGAAAGCCGCGAAAGAATTGAATGTAAGGCATCCGCTTGCCGAAGCCGCTTTCGATAAAAAAATGATAAGACGGCTTGCCCGCAAATACAAACTTCCGAACTGGAACAAACCCCCTTCGGCCTGCCTTGCTTCAAGGATACCTTACGGTACGCCCATCGAATTGAGAAAGCTGGAAATGGTGGAAAAAGCCGAGAGATATTTGAGATCTCTCGGCTTTGAAGAATGCCGCGCCAGATGCCTTGGGGATGCCGCCAAAATAGAAGTCTATCCGAAAAACTTCAGGAAACTTGTCTTTCTGAAAGACGATATCATAGCCCGTTTTAAAAAAGCCGGTTTCTCAAACGTCTATCTTGATCTTTCAGGGAAATGAAACTCCTCTGAACGCTGTTTATTTTTTCTGTTCAGTTTTTTCTTCTTTGCTATGTTTTTTCCTGTTTTTGAAAACGGACATGAGTTTATATACCGGCACTGAAAGTATGAAGGCGATAAGAGTATAAATGATTGCCGCTCTTATATATCCTTCAGTGGAAACGACCGTCCCCATGGAATGTATGGTATAAAGGGTTTTGGGCAATACCGCCGTGTAATAAAAATGATGTGCGAGAATCATAAGCATAAGTGTATATCCTGCAAAAAAAGGCGAAAGATGCGCATGCGTGACAAACATAAAAAAGATTTTTACGAAAGAGAAAAGAAGCAATGGGAAACCCGGAAAGAGGATTACAAGCGCTATCACGACTTTAAGCCAGAGGCTTATTTCTTTTTTATTCATTGTTTCTCCATGTTTCGGGATTGCGTTCTGTATTGTCGGGGGGATTTTTCGGTAATTTTTTTAAAGACCGTACTGAAATAGTTGCTGTCGTTGAAACCGCACATCATGGCGATTTCGCTGATGCTGTGCTGACGATGGAACCTGAGATAAATTTCAGCCTCCTTTATTCGTTTCTCGTTAAGGAGTTCACGGAAGTTTTTAGAAGTGCCCTTCTTTATGAGTCCGCTGAGATAGTTCGGATTTACATTCAATACCCCGGCAAGGCTTGTCAATGCTATGTTTTCAGTATAATAACGGTTGATGAATTCCATGCATTGGGAAATATAATCGTTATTGGCGGATTTCTTCTTTTGTGCCCCTTTTTCCTGTTCAATAACTTCAAGTTCAAACCTGAGAAAGTCGGCAATAAATCGAGCATATTTACGCAGTTCTTTTATTTTCTGAGTATTTATAATTGGAAGCTTTCCTGAATAGTTGATGCCGGGCGGAGTATTAAGACTACGGCCTTCTTTAAGAAAATGACCAAGATAGACAATCGCGGAAAGAGTACCGTTTGTCAAAACCGGAAAAGCCAATTCCCAAATGCCGTTGGGACAGCATCCGTGAAAACATTTTCCGTAAGCGGCGATTTTCCTGCTGGCCTTTTTATTCCCTGTGCATATTGGCAATGCGCCGTTGCGTTTGACAAGCGAACAGAATTCGCCCTGATGGATATACTGGTCTGGCGCCAGTTTCAAGCGTTTCTCATTCAGGAACGCAGGATGCAGCGCCTCGATGTTTACAAACGCGCCTGTTTTCTGAGAAACTGTTCTTAATAAATCCGTTAATTTCATGGCAAATCTGATATTTTTAAAGATTATATCTGAAAAAAGTTAAGGTTCTAAATATAAAAATCAAGTATAATATTTAACATAACACTAGAATAAAAAGGAAAATTTGAAAATGAAAAAAGAAGAAAAATCAAAGAAGGTCTCTGGAGAGAAGAAGAGCATTTTCAATGCAGGCGGTGTAATACCGAGCCTTTGTTTAAAAGCGGAACTCGGGCCGCCGAGATCGGAATGCGGCGTCGGCGCATTAATGGCATGGGCTGACAGGTTATGGGCGATAAGCTATGTTTCGAGTTCGGGCAAATCCGGAAGAGGTACCGGACTTTATGAAATAGATGAAGAACTTAATATGACTAAGCGCATGGAAGGGCGTACAGGCACTTATACTAACCGCATGGTGCATTATCCTTCAAATCAATTGATAATAGGCCCTCACATCATTGATGAAAAAAGAAAGATAAGGACTATAGAGGAGTTAGTTGACGTGCGGATATGCGCTACGATGAAACACCTGAGCGATGAAGCGAATAAAGTATACATACTCGGCATGGAGGGGGAATTTTATGAGTTGAACGTCTATACTGGCAAAACAAAGTTCATTTCAGACATAAAAAGCGAACTCAAACTGCCCTTTGTCCACTTTAAAGCGGGATATACGAATTTCGGAAAAGTAATTGTTGCCGACAACAGTTATGACGCTTTGGAGTTTCAGGGGAAAAGAGATGCCGGATGTCTTGCCGAATGGGATGGAAGAAAATGGACAAAACTTGAGAATTCCCCGTTTGTGGAAGTTACCGGACGCGGAAATTTCGGGAACACTATTTTCGCCAGCGGCTGGGACAGGGCTTCCGCGATTCTGAAAGTATATACGGATGAAAATAAAAAATGGACTGCTTACAGGCTCCCCAAGGCAAGCCATACATTCGATCACATGTGGCAGACTGAATGGCCTAGAATAAGAGAAACTGAACACGAACGTTTTCTCATGGACTGCCACGGGATGTTTTATGAACTTTCTCCGTGGGCGTATTCGGGACATGTATGGGGGATAAGGCCGATTTCAACTCATTTATGGGTACTGGGGGATTTCTGTACTTTCAGAGGAATGCTGGTAATGGGCGCTGACAATGCAAGTCCGGCAGGAGACAAAAATCTTTTCTGCGGAGAACCCCAATCAGGGCTCTGGTTCGGCAAAACGGATGACCTGTGGAGTTTCGGCAAACCATCAGGCTGGGGCGGGCCGTGGTGGAAATCCGATGTCATATCAGGAGAGCCTTCCGATCCCTATCTCATGACTGGGTTTGATAAAAAATGCCTGCATCTTACTCACGACGCCTCCGCCGCTGTAAATTTTACCGTGGAAGTTGATTTTCTGGGCAATGGTTCATGGCGGGTTTACGACAAAATCCCTGTCGCGAAAAATGGATATGTTCATCATGAATTCAATAATGGATTCAGTGCGCATTGGATACGTTTTACAGCTGATAGGGATTGTCAGGCCACTGCTTATCTGACTTATAGTTAAGGAAACTTTGACGGGACTGGTTTTACAATTCAAATCAGTCCCGTATGTTTTTTGATTTCCTTATTGAGGTAGTCCAGGACAAGTTCCATACGCTGTTCGCCGATTGAGGCGGATGCGTTTTCGGGGATGTGTTCGCCGGACCAGCCGTGTTCTTTGTAATTTCTTTCTTTAATGTCTGCCATGTTGACGAGGTTTTTATCGAGATAAAGCATGAAAGATGTTTCGCTCATTCCGGCGTGGTCGCCTTTCATTGCCATATTTTCGGCGAAAGGGATGATTTTGATACCGTTCTTATTATTGAAATCATTGGCAATTCTTTTCATCATTTCACATTGGCTGGCCGGATGATGTCCTGAATAAAGTACCAGCACTTTTATGCCCGCTATTTCCAGTTGCCTGATTATATCGATGAGATGGGTTTCAGCTGTGTTGTCCGCATAGATATTGCCCCATTCCCCGGTGTAATGAGCTATTTGTTCTTTTGTCATCATGTGAATTCCCGCGTAATGATGCGGAGGAAAAACTATTCCGCCGAATGCTTTTGCCGCGATAGTGCAGACGCCGTGTGCTTTGATTGCATCCAGTCCCATCGGCAGATGGTCGCCGTGACGTTCCAGGCAGCCTATCGGGAGGTAGCCGAGAGGCTTTTCTTTGATTTTTCCCGATGCCTCGATACCGAACATCAATTCATATTGAACTCTTGCCGCATAATTGATTTTGTATTTCATTTTTTTCCGGCTTTCTTGAATTTTACGAGAACGCGCTGGCCGAGGATGAGGTCATCGCCAGTGATGCTCAATATGCACTCTGTAGTTCTGACGTCATTTTTTTCCTGAGGTTCATCAAGCACTTGTCTTTTGGGACCGAGGTAATTGCCCATTTTTATGACTTTGCCTTTGTAGGTTTTTGTTTCATCGGAATCGGGGACTATTTCCGCGGGGGTACCGCGCTTTACGGACTTCACAAATTTTTCTTCTATCTCGGCCCTGACGATGAAAGGGGCATCGGGGACAAAGAGAAAAAGCACGGTAACATTAAGAGTGCTTATGCCGTAACCCGGTCTCGCGTCGCAACGGAGAATTTTGCCGTTTGCGGGAGCTCTTATAGTTTTCAATTCCATATCATATTCGGCCTGGTTCTGTTTTGCCTGGGCGACTTTAGCTTCTGCCATTGCGACTTCGAGTTCGGCGTTGATGTGTTCAACCAGGTCTTTTGCCTCATCCCATTTTTGCTGGGAAATTGCTTCATTTTTAATGAGCCCGTCATATCTTTTCATTTCCCTTCTGGCGGCGTCGAGCTGGACTTGGAGGGGGTCGATTTTTTCTTTTGCCAACGCGGCTTCAGCCCTGCATAGTTCCCAGTTGAGTTTTTCCTTGCGGTCATCCTGCTTGCAGAGTATCTGGCCTTTTTTGACTTTCTGTCCTTCTTCCACGTAAAGTTCCTTGAGGATGCCGTCTTTGCTTGCGGAGAGCTTTACAATACTGCCTTCCACATCGATTCTGCCTCTTGCGAACGCGATATAAGGGGAAGACGATTTTTTCGATTTTTCATCTGGTGATTTGAAATACCATTTATAGATGAAAAAACCGGCGACGCAAAGAATTGCAAGGAGTGTAAAACCGGAAATCCAGTACTTTTTTTTCTTGAGTATTCTTTTCATAATTATTTAAAGCCTTCCGTTTCGTCTTTTATTATTATTCCATCTTCAATAAGTATAACTCTGTCCGCATGGGGGAGCAAACGGGGGTCGTGGGAGACCGCGAAAATAGTGGTGCCGTGTATTTTTGCCGCCTTATGCAGGAGGCTGACTACAATCTGCCCGTTTTCCTTGTCCAGAGAGCTCGTCGGCTCATCGGCGAAAAGGAACGCAGGCTTTTTAGCAAGTGCCCTGGCAATGGCGACCCTTTGCTTTTCTCCGCCTGAAAGCTGAAGCGGTTTCAGGTGTTTTACTTTTGAAAGACCTACTTCATTGAGTACTTCGGACGCGATGGCTTCAGCTTCTTTTTCTTTTTTTCCTGTATATTTCAATAAGATAATGACCTGCTCAATGGCGTTGAGTGATGAAAAGAGGTTGAAGCCCTGAAAAATGAAGCCGAAGTTATTCAGTCTGAATTTTTCTATCTGATGTTCCGTAAGGGCCCATAGGTCTGTGCCGTTCACGGTTATGCTTCCGCTGTCCGGCCGGAGGAGGCCGCTTATGACCGAGAGCAGGGTGCTTTTCCCTGAGCCGGAGGGCCCCATTATCAGAGTAAGCTTGCCGGGGAGCAGGTCAAGGCTTATGCCTTTCAGCACATTGTTGACTATTTTGCCGCTCACGTAGGAGCGTTTCACGTCTCTGATAACAATCGAAGGTTTTATGTCTGGAATTTTATTGTTCATCTGAGGAGGTCCGCGGGTTCGGTTTTGTATAGTATCATCAGTGACAAAAGCCCTGAAATAAGAGAGATGAATATCAGTACCAGGGAGGAGATTCCGATAAACCATAAGGGAATATTGAAAGCCAGCCTGTAATATACGGCGATATAGGAAAATATATAAGTCATCACCCAGGCGATCAGGAGCCCGGCAAGTCCCGTCCAGAACGCTTCTTCGAGAATTACCAGACGCAGAGAGCGCTTTGAGACTCCGAGCGCTCTTAGTGCCGCGTATTCTTTCAGTGACGCTATTATGGCCGAACGCAGAGACTGATTGGTTATCGCGATGCCTATGAAAAGCGCCAGCACCGTCAGGAAAATAAAGGTCAGACTGTTGGGCGATTCCAGGAGCTGCCACTTCTGGGATTTCCAGAAAAGGCTCTTTTTCGTCCAGATTTTGACTTTGCTTTTTTTGCCGAAGAAGCTGTCTATTTCCTGCGCTACGATGTCAGACCTGTCAGGGTATTTTATTTTTATGAGCAGATACTGCACCCATTTGGATGATACCATGTGCAGAAATGTATGCTCTGAGGCGAAAACAAAGCCGCCGCGGTCATTTTTATATCCGTCCGTGATGCCTACGATTTTAACTCTTTTGTCACTTATTTCGGTGTAATCGTCTATTTTTAGATTGAGGTTCTTGGCAAAGGACCTGTCAATTACAACTGTCATGGGTTCATTCAGGAGTTTTCCAAATTTTTCTGTAAAATCCTTTGGCATGAGCAGACAGGAGTCATCAGTCTGAATACCGAAGATTGGGGCCCATATAATTTCACCCTCATAAGTTTTGCCTTTGCACCAGGCGCGAAGGAAAGGTTTTACCGAAACGACTTCATGGTGCATTCTCAGATAGTACTCAAGATTGGAATCTATGCTTTTGCCCCATTCGAAACTTTTCAGATTCTGATCGGAAACCCATAAGTCGGCGCGCGAGGTATTAAGAATTGCCGTCATGGACAGCGAATAACCCAGCATAAGTCCTATCTGTATATATATGAGCAACGCTGAAAAAGCGAGTGCCAGTACTGCCGCGAGGTACCTTCTCCATTCATAAATCAAACTGGACCTTGCCAGAGAAACCATCTTTTTTAAAGCCGTCCTGATAGAAAATTAAATGCCTGAAATACATTGATAACTATTTTATAATATTTAAGATATATTTAGAAGAGGCAATTAAAACTTTAAAATCATTTTTTTAGCATTTAAAATTCGAAAATTTCTCGAAATGGCGCTATTATTACTCTTTTGCGTATTTTAGAACTTATTAAAATAAAAAAGAAGGATACAACGATGGCGGACAAATGTGATATCGGTCTTGTGGGCCTCGCGGTTATGGGAGAAAATCTTGTGCTTAACATGGAAAGCAAAGGTTTCAGCGTGGCGGTTTTCAATCGTACCGTTGACAAGGTGGATAATTTCATGAACGGGCGCGGCAAGGGCAAAAAAATATGCGGATGTCATACTGTCGAAGATCTCTGCGCGAACCTCAAATCCCCCCGCAAAGTAATGCTCATGGTAAAGGCCGGAAAGCCTGTCGATGATTTCATAGAACTCCTGATACCGCACCTGCGGAAGGGCGATATAGTAATTGACGGCGGCAACAGCTATTTCCCCGATACTATCCGCCGCACAGCCTATCTCAGGGAAAAAGGCCTCTGCTTCATAGGCACAGGCGTTTCGGGCGGAGAAGAAGGCGCTTTGAAAGGCCCTTCCATAATGCCCGGAGGAGCTCCCGAAGCATGGGAACACGTAAAACCGATTTTTCAGGCTATTTCAGCCAAAGTTCAGGATGGCAGTCCCTGCTGTGAATGGGTTGGCGATAATGGCGCCGGGCATTATGTCAAAATGGTGCATAACGGAATCGAATACGGCGATATGCAGATGTGTTCCGAAGCCTACTGGCTCATGAAAAACCTCCTCGGCATGGAAGCTGCCGAAATGCACAAGGTTTTCACCGAATGGAATAAAGGCGAACTTAACAGTTACCTGATTGAAATCACCTCGGATATTCTTGCCAAGATTGATCCGGAAACAGGCAAGCCCGTTGTCGATATAATCCTTGATACGGCAGGTCAGAAAGGTACAGGCAAATGGACAAGCCAGAGTGCCCTTGACATGGGCATTCCGGCCCCGACAATAGCCGAAGCGGTCTTTGCGCGCTGTGTTTCCGCGATAAAGGAAGAACGCGTCAATGCGAGCAAAATACTTTCAGGCCCCTCCAGCAAACTGGAGCTTGATAAAAAGTCCTTCATCGAAGATATACGCAAGGCACTCTATGCTTCAAAAATCTGCTCCTACGCACAGGGGTTTCAGCTCCTCAGGACTGCGGCTAAAGAATACAGCTGGAATTTGAAATACGGCGAGATAGCCCTCATGTGGCGTGGCGGATGCATAATACGCGCAAGCTTCCTCGGGGATATAAAGAAAGCCTTTGACAGCAAACCCGGTCTTGCCAACCTGCTTCTTGATCCTTTCTTCACTAAGATTATCAATGAATGCCAGGCCTCATGGCGCAAAGTTGTAGCGGCGGCTGTTACGGCGGGCATACCTGTCCCGGCTTTTTCCAGCGCCCTTTCGTATTATGACTCATACCGTTCGGCTTCGCTTCCCGCGAATATGCTGCAGGCACAGCGCGATTACTTTGGCGCGCATACCTACGAGAGGATTGACAAACCGCGCGGGCAGTTCTTCCATACCGAATGGACAGGAAGCAGCGGTTCGACCACGTCAAGTACATATAACGCTTAATTGATATTTAATCGGGCGCTGTCTTTGCAGGCATGCGCCCTTGGAGTTTTTATGAACGCAATGCTGAGATTGTTTTTTTCGGTTCTGAGCGTCACTTGCCTTATCTTTGTTTCAGGATGCATAACTGATGAACCTGAAACAGACGTTCCGCTTGACATAACCCTTGAGCAGCTCGTCGAAAGAATGGAGCGCGCGACGGACCCGGACAGAGTATATCAGCACTGTACTTCATATATATTGAAACAGAAAGTTACTTCGAGTTATAATTCCAAAGAGTATGTGGTCGAGACGAAATTCAAGCTTCCCAATTTCATGAAAACGACAACTTATGAGAACGACGCTTACCTTCAAAGCATTCTTTATAACGGTAAACATGCATGGGAAGTGAATGAAAAAGGCAACAAGGAAATAACAGGGAAGCCTTTTGAGTTTCTCCATGAATTCGCGGAGATGGGGCATCCGGCGAATACCATCCTGAATGTTTTCCTGAAAGTTGAATTCACAAAAATCAGAGAGGGCAAGAAGCAGTACTACAAGCTTGTGTGTTTTCCTAAAAATGAGGAAATGTCTCCGTGCGTTATTTATCTTGACGCTTACGATTACCTTACCAGAAAAATGGAGACCAATATATACTCTTTCAGAGGCAAATTTCCGTACAAATCAACAATTGACAAATACGAGAAATGCAATGGAGTGCTGATACCGAAGGAAACTGTTGTCGATGCCGGGGGCTCTGTTTTGAAATATACAGTCATTGATTATAAGTTGAATGTGGAAATACCGGATTCCGAATTTAATCTTCCTGTTCCGTGGTTTCAAAAACCCCCTGAGGGGCCTCCCGTCAAAATTGACGACAAAAAAGAAACAAAGTAAAATGCTTGCGGAAGTCCTGAAGTCCGATATAACCCGACTTGACGTTGATGCCATAGTCAATGCCGCCAACCGTTCACTGCTTGGGGGTGGCGGTGTTGACGGCGCCATACACAGGGCCGCGGGGCCGGGGCTCTTGGAAGAATGTGGAAAATTCGGACATTGCGATACAGGAAAGGCTGTTATCACAAAGGCTTATAACCTGCCGTGCCGTCATGTCATACATACCCCCGGTTCAGTCTGGAGGGGAGGGGGGAACGGTGAAGCGGAGCTTCTTAAGTCCTGCTATATGAGCTGTCTTTCTTTAGCCTGTGATTATGAGCTTGAAACTATAGCGTTCCCATCCATAAGTACCGGTATTTACGGATTTCCTCTCAGAGAAGCTTCCCATATTGCTGTTTTTACGGTATTCTCATGGAATAAAGATTTTCCACGCAAAGTTATTTTTGTGACTTTTTCAGAAGAGGCGACAGAAATTTACAGGGAAGTTCTCAGCCGTTTTAATGTCCGGTAATATGTCTTACCAGTTCTTTGAGACGGGTGACTCCGATTATACTTCCATTTTTGTCAACAACCGCCGCGATTGGTTCTCGCTTCCCCTGTAACTCGTAAAAGGCCTGCTGGATTGTAATATTCCATTTCAGTGGTTTCATCTTTTTGATGCACGTGGAAATATCAGTTTTCCCTGCTTCCATGGCTGTAATCAGATCAAAAAAGTGAACATAACCTGTGATATTGTTCTTTTTGTCCTTATAAACGGGGATACGGTTGAGATTGGGTGTTTTGTGTATAAGGTCAAGACATTCTTTCGGCGTTGCGCTTTCCGGGAGCGAAAGGAGTTTTTCCACAGGTATCATGACTTGGTCTATGGGCATTATATGTATGAGCATTGTTTTGTTTATCATTTTATTCTGATGGTCTGAAATCACGCCTTCCTTTTTACTTTCGTCTAGAAAAAATCTCAGCTTCTGCATATTGAGGTTTTGAAGGTCATGTGAAAAGTCTTTTGTTTTGGGTGTTAACAAACGGGAGAAAAATTTAAGGGGTATTGTGAAAGGAAGGAAAATAATTATAAGAAAATGCTGTATTCCGGCAGTCAGATACATCAGAGTGTCCGCTTGTTTCCTGAGTAAATTTTTTGGAATCATCTCACAGAATATTAACATGGGGAACATCAGGGTCATCGCGGCCGCGATCTCTGAAGACCAGGGAATAAAATTATACAGGAATATAAGTTTATCGCCTCCGCCTATGTTGTGGAGCATGTAAAATTCCGTAACTATGTAGGAAATTATATAATTGACTATGTTATTGCAGATAAGCACTGTGAAAATGAAAATCTGAGGGTCTTTCAGGTTTTTCTCTACCAGTATGGCGTCATACTTTCCCTGCTCAACCAAAAAACGCAATCTTATTTTATTAAGTGAGTAATTTCCAGTCTCTATGCCGGAAAAAAAGGCTGAGCCTAATGCGGATATCAATAAAATTATGATACTTATAAGCATTTCAGTCGTTAATCCTTAAAATTATAGTATCTATTCTACGTTCTGCCATTTCGTCAACTGTAAAAGTAAGGTTCCTGAAGGAAACCGTATCGCCCTCCTTGGGCATTCTGCCCAGCAGGTGGGTGACGAACCCCCCGACGGTGCTGAACTGCAAAATCGAAATATCATTGTCTTCTGAAACAGGGTCGATGAAAAAGTCTTTCCAGCTGTCTGTTGAGAGAGTTCCCTTAACCTTGTAAATCTGCTCTGTCAGCTGTTCAACCGGTAATTCATCAGGTTCTGTGAATTCTCCATCCATATTGCCGACTATTTTTTCGAGGATATCTTTTACGGTAACAATTCCTGATATGCCACCGAATTCATCTACGGTTATAACCAGAGGCATATGTTCCTTTATCATTTCGTCAAGCAGTTCGTTGGCTTTTTTAGTTTCAGGAACGTATTTAGGCTCTTTTATATATGCCTCGATTTTTCCCGATTTATCCGGCAATACGCAAAGCTCCTTTGCGTCTGCCATACCGATAAGGTTTTCTTCGGTATTCTTGTAAATCAGAATATAATAGAATTTATGCTTGCACGCAAAGCTTACAGCATCGGAAACATTCCGGTCCGCCGAATACATAAGCAGTTCCGTCCTCGGTACCATTATGTGTTTTACTTTCAGCGATGTAAGCTCCATTATGTCTTCTATTATTTCTCCGGCATGTGTATTCAGCTTTCCTTCTTCCTGACTCATTTTAAGGAGCATTTTGAGTTCATTCGTGCTTATCTCCTTTTCTTTTTCCTTTGATTTCGGCTCAACTTTTTCGGTTATGAAAAAAAGCACGATCCTGAACGGGGTCGCCGCATATTGCCATACCAGCAGTGGAAAAGATGTAATATGAGCAAGAAGAAGAGGATGTGAAACTCCTATTGCTTTGGGCAAGATTTCCCCGAATATAATGACGGTGACAAGTGTCACTATTCCCGCCGCAAACTGATAAACCCCGCCATAGACTTTCCCTATATGCTCTGCGACTACGGCGCTGGTACAGAAGAAAAGTATGTTTACAGTCATGTTCCCGAAAAGTATAGTGATCAGGAGTTGTGAGGGCCTGTCGAGCAGATATATTATTGCCTTTGATGTCTTGCGGGAGTTCTTCCTCAGATCCTCGATCGTGTGGCGGGAAAGTGAGAAAAACGCCGTTTCGGAACAAGAAAAAAATGCGGAAAAACACAGAAGAATTATCATGTTCTGTATTGCAAAAGAATGTTCTAAAATTACTTTCATATATTAGATATCAAAAGAGGCGATATATATTTTTGCTGAAAATTTTTAAGGCAAACAAACATTGAATATAGCTTTCCCGGAGCTGAAATTCAAGTCCGGCGTTTTTTGTCTTTTCATATAGTAAGGGGTATTTCTTTGATTCGTTTTATTCCATTACGGCTGAGTATGATTCTGAATTTTCTGTATATGTCCTGCTTGTTTATCATGCCGTATTTTATTATCATATTAAGATGATAAACTCTGCCGCCTTTTATTTTCTTTATATCCCCTTCAATAGGCATGAAGAGCGGTCTTGTCGGGTTATCCATCTTGCCGAGGAAATTCCGGATGTTGAACCTGATTATGTCATTTATCCCGTCTACGTTAAAATCATCAAGCAGGTTTTTGCATTTCTTGGATAATATCTTGATGAACCTCTTTGAGTAAATTATGTCCTCGCCTATATAACCGTTGTCAAGCTCTGTTATATAGTCCTTGTTTCTGATTTTCTTTATGAGTTCAGGAATATCTTTTTCCTTGAAAAACGCAAAACGTTCTTTACAGAAACCTATTTTCTGATTCAGACTGTTATATATATTAGTTTTGCGGTCATAAAGACGCTTCTGGATTTTTCTGTGAAAGAAAATCCTTGTGAGCTCCTTCATTCTGTCCTTAAAAATATAGGCTATGACAAATATCATGAATAGAGAAAAAGTGAAGTTTTCAAGTTTACTTTGAGAGAGAAAGGCCACCGCTGTGGCAAATGCCATGGCGAGTCCCGCCGCGAGTCCCATTACTATCTGTTCAATATAGATGCCTTCCCGCATTGTCTGTGTCTTCAGGAAAAGTACGCTGCCCATCAGTTTCTTAAGAGTGCTTTCTCTGTATATCAGCTCTTCGTTATCCGATTTTTCATCAGGACAGGAATTGTATCTTGCCGATTTTCTGTATTCGATTTCCGCACTTAGAAGGTCTATCAGCTCCGAACGTATTTTCTTTTTATTCTTGACCTCTGCCTTATCCAGGTTGAAAATCATCCTGTACCTGTATTTATCGAGGCTCAGGCTGACAAATTCATCCGCGAAAAGGTATAAAGCATAACACTTGTTTTCCAAGCCCGGGACATGAATGATATCTTTCAAATCTCTGAACTTTTTAACTATGTCTTCTGTGGAATCGATGATACTTTTGATATAGTCTTCGGCGTCTTCCTTGTCATTGAGTTTTTCGGCAAAAATGGTTTCATCTCTCAGGGCGCTTTTGAAGATGGAGCAGAACATTTTCAGGTGATATTTATAGTCCAGCATCTTTAACTCATTGTTCGGCTCTGAAACAAGGGTTTTCATGGCTTCTTTCAAGGCCTTCAAAGGACTCTTATCGTCATTGAGTATATTTTTGAGAAGCATTGTAGGTGTTTTCAGACGGATATACTTCTGCATATCGCTGTAAAAATCATCCTTCGTGTAAGTCGTATGATTTACGCAAAGGTTATTGGGTATGAACATGAAAGTTTCAACATTGTATTCCGTGTAAGGGACAGTTTTGTCGAGAGGATAAGTGAATTTTACTTCAAACTGATATTTATCATGCAGTTCAAGAGATTCTTCAACATTTTCCATGATAGAATTAGGTGCTCCTTTATGTTTCGTTTCTTTCTTAGTTATAATATCGTATTTTCCCTGTTATATCAATAGAAAAAATAAAAAACAGTATTTATTCTCAAATATTTCTGTTTTCTGAGCGAAAAAATATATTTCATGAAGATATCTAAACGTATTTGCTTTTTAGATTTTTAGATTTATACTTATGTTTTGGAGTTTCTCCATATAAATCATATTGCGGGGTGGAGCAGAGGTAGCTCGTCAGGCTCATAACCTGAAGGCCGTTGGTTCGATTCCAACCCCCGCTACCACTTCTTTAGCCTCGAATTCTAAAAAATATCCTATCTCACGCTTGCAACTGCTACCGGAACTGCTACCGTAAAAGTGTGAAAAAATCAAAAAACCCTTTGCTTCGTCTATATTTGTTCACGGGAATCCAGGGAGGTAAATATAAATGGCTAAAAAATCGAAAAACACTGCTATTTCACCTTTGACCGCCAAGAAGATCAAGCCGTTCCGCAGGCCGGGAAGCAAGGTTTATTATGTGCGTTTGCGGGTCGGTGCTACAGACAAGTGGATTTCTACAAAGACAGAGAATTATGAAGAAGCCGTTGAAAGGGCTGAAAAGCTTACGGAGGCTTATTTCAAGGGAGAGCTTGCTCAACGGGCAGAAGATATCAAGAGCGAAAGGACAAAGAAAATAGCCGACACCGTTATAAATGTCCTGACTAAATCCGATAAGAAGGGAACAGGGCTTGACGCTGCTTTCGATAAATGGATGGAGCTTACGCCAGCCTATACAGATATCAGTGAAAAAACAAAAAAATGCTACAGAAGTGTTTTTCAAAAATTCAAGGCATGGTGCGGTGAAAGCAAAATAGGTTTTATAGAGGAAGTGGACCATGAAACGGCACTAAAGTATTCTAAGCATCTTTGGGATAGCAAGATAAGTCCTAAAACCTACAACGATCATCTGAAATTGTTGTCAAGATTGTTCTCAACCATAGATGCGGTTGTATCCCTGCCTTATCGCAATCCTTTCAGCAATAAAAAAATTCAGAGGAAGAAAAAATCCGAATTACAGACAGAAGGACACATGCCTTTGGAGCCAGATATGCTCAAAGCCGTTATAGACGAGGCCGCAAGAGACAGCCAAGATTACAGAAATCTGATAATAACCGGCAGTCAGACAGGGCTCCGGCTTAAAGACGCAGTGCTGCTTAAATGGAAGGATGTGGGCAGGGATTTTATCGAGGTGCTGCCGTTTAAGACGAGGAAAACGGGCAACACTGCTAGAATACCGATAACTGCGACCATGAGGAAAATGCTGAATGAAAGAAGAGCATCAAAGGGCCAAGATGAATATGTGTTTCCAGCGATAGCAGAGCATTATCAGAAGAACGAACATTACGTTACAAAAAAATGCACGTCCATATTTGAAAAGGCCCTTAAAGGATTTGACACCTTGACTGGGGCTGACAGCCTTTCACACAGACAACGGAGGGGTTCGCTGTATTCGTTTCATTCACTGCGCACAACTTATATGTCATTACTGGCGACCAAGGATGTATCTCCAAGGGATGCTATGCGGATACTGGCTTGGGAATCGATGGAGATGATCAAGGTGTACGAGAAGATGATTGAGACCTACAAGGGCGATGCGGATAAGCGTGCCATTGAGATAGTAAACAAGATAAACGAATTTAAAATGGACGTACCGGCGCTTGATCTCAAAGAAGAGCCACGCCCCGATGCCGTTTTGCTTGGTACTCTTGTAGAAAAATATTCCAACGTGACCATCGGCAGGATTTACGATGTCAGCGAGACGGCGGTTCGGAAATGGCTGGACAAACATGGGATTGTCAGGGGTAAGCGAATTGAAAGCGCGGATCTGCCGGATAAGGAAATTGAAGCTGTCAGGAAAAAATTACAGGATAAATAGCAAATCTTTTGTAACCTTTTTCCGTTTTTATACGACTATATGTAACAGTAAGGCAAAATGGGCCTGTAAAAAATGATGAATTTTTTTGAAGAGCCTCTTGCTTTTTAAAAGCTTTCGGGATAAAATAAGATTGTCGAGTATAAAAAACTATA
>MHBF01000162.1 GCA_001803225.1 Lentisphaerae bacterium GWF2_44_16
TATCGAATAAACATGCTCAACACCGTCAATCTGCCACATGAGCCTTTCCAAAGGCACCGTTACGAGCTGTTCGACCTCCTCCGGTGAACGGCCCGGGAAATTGACCGTGATATCAACCATCGGAACGACAATCTGAGGGTCTTCTTCCCTGGGAGTTACAAAGACGGCCATAATGCCGAGAAACGCGGCAAGCGCTATTATAAGTATGGACGCGGGCCCTGTAAGAAACATTTTTACAATCGCCACGATAAAGCCGTATTCTTTTTTTTCAGCCATTTACAGCCTCCACGATATGCCCGAAAAAGAAAACAGAAAACACCGCGTCCCGAAACACCGGGATATGCTGTTTTCCGCTATTTGAACAATTCGCTGTTATAAAGCTGATTTTATTGCCCGCACAAGGGTCTGTTTGTCCTGAACGCCTACAAACTGATTTGCGACTTTTCCGTCTTTAAGTATGAAAACAGCCGGAATGCTTCTGACATTGAATTGCGCGGCAAGCTGCTGCGCTTCATCGACATTGACTTTGGCAACCGTCGCGGTATCGCCTATTTCTTTAGCGACTTCATCAAGAATGGGCCCAAGCATTTTGCAGGGACCGCACCATTCTGCCCAGAAATCGACCAGGGCCACTCCGCTGGATGTTTCAGCGCTGAAATTTTCGGCAGTGAGATGTTTAACTTCGCTCATTTGAATACTCCCGGATTTATTTTTGCAATTAAAGCAGGTAGAATACCTGCACTCCGTGAAAAAACTTCGTTTTTTCCGTACTGCCGCTCACTTTCGTTGCGGCAGGCTAACAACTTCCTATACGATTAAATTAATATACCGCTTAAAACTGAAAATACCGTTCTGAAATAATCCTATTCAAAAAATATACTGGATTTTCAAAGCTTCAAGCTTTAATATTTTATGTTCAGACAGTATTATTCCAATAATTGAAACTCAAAGAATTGACGAAAAATGAAACTTACAAAATATGGAATGAGGGAATGGCTGGGAAGCGGCATAATCGCCGCGCTTCTTCTTGCCCTGACAATAATCGCGGGAATCAAACTTAATCAGCCTTCTATTTTTATTTTCTCCGTCCTTATCGCCGTGAGCTGGTTTTGCATCGCGGCTTTTTTCAGAGACCCTGCAAGAAAAATACCTGCTGGAAACGACATTCTTCTTTCTCCCGCCGACGGTGTGGTAAAAGACATAGAACTGATAAGCGGAAACGACGGCATCAGCTGTTTCAATGGAAAAGATTCAATAAGGGTGGGAATTTTTCTTTCCGTTCTCAATGTCCACCTGAACAGAGCGCCATGCGATATGACGGCAGAATCTGTTTTTTACAAAGAAGGCTCTTTTCATGACGCCAGAAACCCTATGGCTTCCAAAGAAAATGAATCCATGCTTCTCTGCGCGTCAGCCAATGCGGGAAATAAAACTTTTCCCATAGGAATAAAACAGATATCGGGAGCGATCGCAAGGCGAATTGTATGTCCGGTAACAAACGGCATGAACTTTAAAAAAGGGGATATTTACGGCATGATAAAATTCGGTTCCAGGACTGAGCTTTATTTTCCCGCCATCCCTGATATTCAATTGCAGATAAAGGTCGGAGACAAAGTCTGTGCAGGGACAAGCATCATAGCGAAAGTCTCTTAAATAAGACAAGGTCCGGGAACTGAAATTTTAAGATGAAAGCACGGTCATCATGAAAAGAAATTTTAAACGTCTTATAGAACATAATAAATGGTTTAAAAAAGTCCCAAACGCATTGACCCTCTGTAATTCTCTCTGCGGCTTCGGGGCCATATTATATACGCTTCACGTTTATGACAGCCCCAGAGAACCGGAAATCGTACTGGCGATAAGCGCCTGGATTATTCTTTTCGCGATGGTTTTCGACGCGCTGGACGGTTTTGCCGCGCGTATCTTCAATGCCGGGAGCATGCACGGGCTTCAGATGGATTCACTGGCCGACATGATAACTTTCGGGGTCGCCCCCGCCATAGTGGTGGCTGTAATGGCACACAGTATGAGGGACATGAAGCCCTACCAGTATTTCATTGTCTGGGCTTTCTGCGCCATATATCTGGGCTGTGCCGCGCTCCGCCTTGCCACTTACAACGTTCATGCCATCCTCGAAAAGAAAAGCGGAAACAAATTTACCGGCCTCCCTTCACCCGGGGCGGCGGCGGCAGTATGCAGCCTTGTAATCTTTTACAGCACCAAAAAAGGCGAAATGGAACAGATAGTGGCCGTGCTTCCGCTCTATGCCGCGACACTCGGCATACTGATGGTAAGCAATATTCCTTATACACATGTGGGACGCTGGCTTTTTTCAGTGAGAAGAAACAAAAAAAGGCTTTTCATTCTTTTTATTGTTCTGATAGCCATTTATTATTCGCCCATACCGATGATTGTGCTGGTCATAAACGCATACATCTTTTCCGGTCCCTTTATCGCGATTCTTGTCCGCCTGGGCTTGCTCAGCGAACAGCCGCCCGTTCCTGTCCTTGAAGTAAAACACAATCATTCTGATACAACTAAAATCTGAGGGTTTTTAAAATGCGTTATTTAATCACCGGCGGGGCCGGTTTCATCGGCGGGCACCTTTGCGAATTCCTTATCGGAGAAGGGCACAGTGTTACCGTCATAGACAACCTCTCTACAGGTTCATTGGACAATATAAAAAGCCTGAAGAAAAATCCGTCTTTTGATTTTGTGGAAGCCGATATCCTTGATTATCCGGGATTGGATAAGCTCGTATCAGGCTGTGATATGGTTTTTCATCTCGCGGCGGCGGTGGGAGTGGAACTCGTAGTGCATGACCCCGTCAGAACTATCATAACCAATGTGCATGGCACCGAACGCATACTGGAAGCCGTCTCAAAATCCCGGACAAAAATACTCGTAACTTCGACCAGTGAAGTTTACGGCAAATCCCCTAAAACACATTTTTCCGAACAGGACGACCTGCTCATAGGCGCGCCTACGAATTCACGCTGGTCTTACGCATGCAGCAAACTGCTTGATGAATTCCTGATGATGGCTTTTCACAGGGCCTCAGGATTGCCCGCCATAGTCGTAAGGCTTTTCAACACCGTAGGCCCCAGGCAGACCGGACGCTACGGCATGGTGCTGCCGCGTTTCATCGCTTCAGCCCTCAAGGGAGAAGAAATCAACGTTTACGGAACAGGCGAACAGACAAGGTGCTTCTGCCATGTGGCTGACGTAATGCGCGCCTTCAAATCCCTCTCCGGATGCGAAAAAGCCACAGGCGGTATTTTCAATATAGGCAGCACTCACAGCATATCCATGAACGCCCTCGCCGAACTCGTCATAAAAAGGCTCGGAAGCTCTTCCGCAATCATCCACATACCATACGAAAAGGCCTATGAAAAAGGCTTTGAAGACATGATGCACAGAATACCCGATACGAACAAAATCCATGAACTTACCGAATGGAAACCGGAGCACCCGATAGAAAAAATCATAGACGATACTGCCGATTACGTAAGGACTGTTATAAAAAAATAGAAACGGAATACCCGATATGTCATGCAAAAAAGAATCTGAAAATCTCTCTCTCTGCAACTGCACTTATCCGGGCTGCGACAAAAAGGGCAACTGCTGCGCCTGTCTCAAATATCATCTCAGCATGAAAGAGCTCCCCGCCTGCGCTTTTCCGAACGACATTGAAAAAACCTATGACAGGTCTTTCAGAAAATTCGCAGATATCTATAAATCAAAATAACTTACTTAAAAAGTAAGCAAACGTGAAAAAACTTTCGTTTTTGCGGCAGGAAAAAAGGCACAGGGTCAAGCCCTGTGTCCGTTTCTTACTTTTTCGGCGGCGTTTCTGATGCCTTTTATCATTGCCTTTACATCTTTGTCGGTCAGGCGCGGGTGCATGGGCAGGTTGGTTTCACGCTCATAAAAGAATTTCTGTGAGTTTGGACACTGGTCCTGATCATAACCCATCTTCTGAAGTCCTTTGAAATGGAATGTCGGCTGGTAGTGAAGAATTGTCTGAATGCCTTCTTCTTTGTAAAGAACGCGCATGAAATCGTCTCTTGTCGCGCCGAGTTCTTCCTTTTCCACGCATACGGTGTAGAGATGATATACATGTTTATAACCCTTCGGTTCATAAGCCGTGCTGATGCCTTTTATTCCGGCAAGGCCCTCATTGAGCATCTGGCCTATTTTGCGTCTCTTTTCAGTGAGCATTTCAATTTTATCAACCTGACAACATCCTACAGCCGCCTGTATTTCATTCATACGGTAATTGTTGCCCCAGTGTCCGTTCCAGGACTCAACATCAAAGTGAGAGGGCAGCCAGTAATCAAGAGCGCTTTCCTTATTGATTTTTATATTGCTCCCGTATTTCCAGCTTTTCTGATCGGTATGCCAGTGCGAAAGGTTCATGCATCTGAGCATTTCAGCGCCCTGAGCGAATTTGTCGTTATTTGTTGTTATCATCCCGCCTTCGCCGCAGGTGGTCATGTTTTTCAATGAGTGGAAGGAAAACACACCTATGTCGCCGATAGTTCCGGCCTTGCGTCCTTTGTATTCAGCGATAGGCGCATGCGCGCAGTCTTCAAGAACAAAAAGTTTGTGTTTTTTGGCTATCTTCATAATCGGGTCCATATCGACCATAAGCCCTGCGTAATGAACAACATAAATTGCTTTTGTCTTTTTAGTTACAAGTTTTTCCACACTTTTCGGGTCGATATTGTATGTATAGGGATCTATGTCGGCATAAACTGGTTTTGCTTTTTCTTTCAATACCACGAGGGAAGTGGCTATAAATGTATTCGGGGTAACTATGACTTCATCGCCTTCTTTAATATCAAAAAGTTGTGTGGCGACATGCATTCCTGTTGTGCAGTTTGAGACTGCCAGCGCGTGTTTCACTCCGCACATCGCCGCGAACTTTTTCTGGAATTCCGCGGTTTTAGGCCCCATTGTCAGGGTATCCTGTTTCATTGCGGCAAGTACAGCCTTTTCTTCCGCCTTGTCATATATTGAACCGAAAAATGAATAAGGAACTTTTAGTTTAATCCCGTCATTTGTCGCATAAGAACTTGTTATGCCGCCGTCTGTTTCTCCGCCGGTGATGTGCTTCTTGTCGATTTTTTTTGTCTTCAGAGCAGTCATTTTAATTCTCCTTGTTATACGTTTTAGTATTAAAAGTTATTTTATTTTGCTATATTATAGCTTATTATAATACCAAATGCAAGTATTTTATTAAAAAAAGATGCCTTTTGAGTAGAGCATTCATTTTTTCTGATACACTTAGTAGAGCGCAAAGAGCGGAGATATCATAGCAAAATACTTGATAGAAAATGGAAATAATAAGAAAGAGACATTTTTAATATATTTGAAAAGCGGTTATATTAAGGGTCCTTATATTTTTGAATATTAATCCAGAGGATTTACTAAGTGAAAGAAGTAAAAGTAGGAATTATAGGTTTCGGCACAGTAGGTTCGGGTGTGGCCGAATGCCTTTTGAAAAACGGCGATGTCATAGCAAAACGCAGCGGCATAAAACTTGTGCTCGCCAGAATAGCTGACCTCGACATTGAAAAGGACAGAGGCGTGAAAATACCGGAAAATGTCCTTACAAAAGACACGAAACAGCTGATAAAGGATGTAGATGTCGTGGTGGAGCTGATAGGAGGCACCACTTTGGCAAAAGACCTTATACTGGAAGCTCTCAGGCTCGGCAAGCCCGTCGTTACCGCCAATAAAGCCCTTCTCGCTGAAAAGGGTGAAGAACTTTTCGCGGCCGCGGAAAAATCCGAGGCCGACATTTATTATGAAGCCAGCGTCGCGGGAGGCATACCCATAATAAAAGCCCTTCGCGAAGGTCTCGTAGGCAACCGTATTGAAAAAATATACGGGATAATGAACGGTACCTGCAATTATATACTCACAAGGATGGAGAGGGAAAATGTGGATTTCGCCCTCGTCCTGAAAGACGCTCAGGCGCTGGGCTATGCAGAGGCGGAGCCTTCATTGGACATTGACGGCTGGGATACCGCTCATAAAGCGGCAATACTGGCTTCACTCGCCTATGGCGAATGGTTCGGCGTCAAACCGATTCACGTACAGGGCATAAGAAATATTTCACTTGCCGATCTGCGTTATGCCGATGAACTGGGTTATAGAATTAAGCTCCTTGCCGTAATCAAACAGATTGACGGCGATGTCCAGATACGTGTACACCCCACTCTTATCCCGAAAAAAGCTATGCTTGCGGGTATTTCAGAGGTTTTTAACGGGGTAATGGTTGTCGGGGATACTGTAGGTGGAACGCTTTTTTACGGAAGAGGCGCGGGCAGGCAGGCCACGGCCAGCGCGGTAGTCGCTGACCTGGTGGATGTGGCACTCAACCTGAAATTCGGATCGCACAGGCGCGTCCCGGCTTTCAGAATAGGCCCGCAGTTCAAAAATCTGATACCGATGGAGGAAGTCGAGTCCCGTTACTATCTGCGCTTGCAGGTGCAGGACAAACCGGGCGTTGTCGCGAAGATAGCCGGCATACTCGGAGAAAGAAAAATAAGCATATCCAGTATAGTACAGAAGGAAGGACAGTCCGAGGACAATGTTTCCCTGCTTATCCTCTCGCATCTGGCGCTGGAAAAATCAGTCAGTTCCGCTATTTCAGAAATTGAAAAAATGACCGAAATACGCGATAAAGTAAAACTCATCAGAATAGAGGATATCTAACTATGCCCGGAAAGCATACCGTTGAAAAAATCGGCGGCACGTCAATGAGCCGTTTCGGTGAAGTGATGAACAGCGTCATCATCGGAAAAAGAAAAGGAAAAGAGCTTTATAACCGCATTTTTGTTGTCTCGGCCTATTCCGGCATAACAAATCTCCTGCTTGAAGATAAAAAGACAGGGGCCCCCGGTGTTTACGGCAGATTCGCCACAGGTGAAGACTGGGTGGAATCTATCGAAAAAGTCAGAAAAAAAATGCTGGAATACAACAAGTCCTTTGAAAACATAGGCCTTGACCTGAAAAAAGCCGATGATTTTGTAAACGAAAGAATTGACGGCATAAAGAATTGCCTTGAAGATCTGATGTGCGTCCGTTCATTCGGACATTTCAAGCCCAGCAATTACCTTCCGGCAAGCCGCGAATTTCTGGCTTCCGTCGGCGAATCGCACAGCGCTTTCAATTCCGCCATGATACTTCAGAAAAACGGCATAAACGCCCGCTTCATTGACCTTACCGGATGGAAAGACCAGGACATACTCAGCCTTAATTCAATGATAGTAAAGTATTTTAAAGGTGTTGATTTTGCCTCCGAACTGCCGATAGTTACGGGTTATGTAAAATACGATCAGGGAATTATGACCCATTTCGACAGGGGTTACAGCGAAATTACTTTCAGTAAAATCGCCGTTCTTACCGATGCCCGCGAAGGAATTATTCACAAGGAATATCACCTCTGTACCGGCGACCCTGAACTCATCGGGCTCAAAAATGTGAAAATCATCGGTAATACCAATTTTGACATAGCCGACCAGCTTTCGGACATGGATATGGAAGCCATACACTCAAAGGCTTCCAAGGAAATGGAACTCAAAAATATTCCCATAAGAGTAAAAAACGCTTTTGACCCGGAACACCCGGGGACACTGATAACCTGCGACTACATATCGCCTGTTCCAAGGGTCGAAATGATATGCGGACGCGATGACATCCTGGCCATTGAAGTCTATGACCCTGAAATGGTCGGTCAGAGCGGTTATGACTATAAACTCATGGAAAATCTGATGCTCAACAACATCAGTTACATAGCCAAAAACACCAATGCAAACACCATCATTCACTACATACCTGAAAAGTCCAAGAATGTTGACAAATGCATTGACATGATAAAGAAAAAACTTCCAAGTTCACAGGTTGACCTGCATAAGCTTTCCATTGTTACCGTCATAGGTACGAACATGAAGATACCCGGTTTCCTTTCAAGGGCGGCAAAAGCGCTTGCCAAAGCGGAAATAAACGTTCTTGCCCTCGGACAAACACTCAGCCAGGTAAACATGCAGTTTGTAGTCGGGCGCGAGGACTTTGAAAAAGCCCAGATAGCTCTGCATCAGGAATTTGTGGAAAAAGATTAATCTTACGTAAGTCATTAAAAGGATTCTTAATAAATAGAGTGATTTGAAATTAAAAATTTGCGCCCCGTCCGAAGGACATGGGAGTTCGGGCGTAATACCCGTATGCTTACATCGGGTATAGCCTGAACGTCAGAAAATTTTTATGTAGAGTGGGTGCTTTTTAGATTCAATTTCAGTGCCGGGAACTTTTCTCTACCTTCAGAATTCAACACAATCATGACGATATCATCGACCGTTCCGAAAAACGGCGGTTGATAAGACCAAGTCTGTATTAAGGGATTTGACATGATGCTGTCGCGGATTTCTACTGTTTCATCTGTCGATAGAGAAAAATGGCATCCCCAAGGGGTTTCGAACCCCTGTTGTCGGGTTGAAAACCCGATGTCCTAGGCCTCTAGACGATGGGGACACATTAAAAACGGGAGACTATATTAGCTTTTTGCACTGATAAATCAAGGCTTTAATTTAAAAATAATTTAAAAATAATTTTAGCCATAAGAAATTCCAATAGTCAATAAGCAGATTATATTATGGAAACAAAAGCTAGAAGGCGGTCCCGAATGTATGTAAAAGGATATGTCCAGGTTTATACCGGCAATGGCAAGGGGAAAACAACGGCTTCCCTGGGTTTGTCTCTGCGGGCGCTCGGCGCAGGCATAAAAGTTTTTTTCGCTCAATTTATAAAAGATGGAAACAGCAGCGAATTCAAGGCGCTCCGGAAATTCGGGGACGCTTTTACGCACAGGGCCTTCGGAAAAGGACGCTTTATCATGGGGAAAAAACCATCGGAGGAAGACTGCCGGGCCGCTATGGACGGTTTGAAAATGTGCGGGGAAATTATTTCCTCCGGTGACTTTGGACTGGTCGTAATGGATGAAGCTAATTCCGCCGTTAGCGCGGGTTTATTTTCGGTAGATGAGCTTTTGAAAACACTGGCCCTGAAGCATCCGCAGACTGAACTTGTCATAACCGGAAGGAACGCCCATCCGGAACTTCTGGAAATGGCAGACCTCGTTTCTGAAATTATGGAAGTGAAACATTACTGGAAAAAAGGCGTAACGGCAAGGGAAGGCATTGAAAAATGATCTTGCATGATGAATTTTTCATGGAATGGTGGGAGAAAAATAGTCAGAAATTCAAAGCTGTTTTTTTCGATATAGACGGTACGCTGATTTCCGGCAGGAGGCTCTTGCCTGGTGCGGATAAGATGCTAGACTGGCTCAAAAGCCGTAATTTTCCATTTTATCTCCTGACCAACGACGGGAACCACTCTCAGGAGGAAAAGAGCGCGCATATCAGAAAAACCGGACTTGATACGGCGCCGGAAGAGATAATTTCCTGCGGGGACGCGTTGAAAAGCTATGTTAAAAATGAAAATATCTCCGGCCGCACTTTTTATGTTATGGGGGATTTGGGTGTTCCCTGTTACGCGGAAAAGGCAGATCTTAAAGTTTCAAGGGATTTGAAGCGTATTGACAAATGCGACGGTGTTATAGTTGGAGAAGGCACTTACGACTGGCAGGCTAACATTCAAGGGGTTATGAATTTTTTCAAGAAACATCCCGAACGTCTCATGCTGGTGCCGAATCCAGACAGTTATTGGCCGAACGGGCCCAGCGGCGAAATCGGGATAGGGGCCGGAGGAAAAGCCCGTTTCATTGTTTCTATACTGAGTGAAATGGGAGTGGAAATTGAGCCTGTTTATCTGGGCAAGCCTTATCAGGCGATTTATGATTATGCCTTATCACTGCTCTGTGAACGTTTCAATATCAAAAAGAATTTCAAGCGTTCGGAAATCATTATGCTGGGAGATTTTCTCAAGTCGGATATAATGGGCGCAAACAAAGCTGGTTTTACTTCCGTGCTCATGCTTACCGGCGTTACCGGTCTTGAACAGGCCAAAAAAGCGGAAGGCGATTACTCTCCTGACCATGTTTTCGAATCTTTTATCTGAACATTAAACCTCAATCGCCGAGGTTTTTTTCCGGAGCAAGATAGTTGAGGATATAATCCTTTACGGCCTCATTGAGAGAACTTACAGGCTTATTATAACCCAGAGAATAGAGTTTCTGCATTTCGGCTTTCGTATAGTTCTGATAACGGCCCTTAAGTGTTTCGGGCATATCTATGTATATGATATTGCTCTTGATATTCATGGCGGAAAAAGCCGCCTCCGCAAGGGAATTCCATGTTTCAGCCTTGCCGCTTCCAATATTGAAAATTCCGTGCGAATTCTGATTTTCCAGCAGAAAAAGTACCATGCCGACGGCGTCTTTCACATAGAGGAAATCCCTCTTCTGTTCACCATCGGCATAATCGGAATTGGCGGATTTAAAGAGCCTGATAGAAGAACTTTCCATTATTTGCTCAAATGAGCGGCAGACCATGCTTCTCATCTCTTTTTTATGCAGCTCATTGGGACCGAAAACATTGAAAAATTTCAGGCCTGTTATTTTTTTAAAGAGGCCTTTTCTCAGGGCCCAGAGATCAAAAATCTGTTTTGAGTAACCGTAAATGTTAAGCGGACGCAGTTTTTCTATGGACGCTTCATCATCGGAATATCCCATGGAGCCATCCCCGTAAGTAGCGGCACTCGAAGCATAAATAAATTTGATATTATGCTGCGCGGAAAAAAGCGCGAGTTCTTTTGAGTAACTGAAATTATTGTCCATGAGGTATGAAGCGTCAGTTTCGGTAGTCGATGAACATGCGCCCATGTGTATTATGGCGTCCGTCTGAGGGCTTATTTTATTGTCTGCGATAAGCTTTCTGAAAACGTCTTTTTCAATATAATCGGAAAACTTCAAAGCTCTCAGGTTTTTCCATTTTTCTGAAGTTCCCAGATGATCGACTAACAGAATATCTTCGATGCCAAGTTTATTCAGTCCCCATACTATTGCGCTGCCGATAAGCCCGGCGCCTCCGGTAACTATATGCATTTCATTTTCCCTTTTTAAAAAACAGAAGAACAGACAGACATAATATTATTAATCGCTATCTCCGCCGCCCATGCCCTGCTTCTGTTTGATTTTGACGGATGGCAAGGCGGTCAAAGCCATTGTAAGCATCACCGATTTCTTGTATTGCTTGCTGCCGTAATAATCTCTGTCGATAGTCTGCCCGACTTCAAGCGCGGCTTCCCAGCAATGAAGTTTTCTGATAATGCATGCTTTCATTTCCCTCATATATCCCGCCTCGAAATCATAATAAAAGTCAAATGACCCGAAGGTTTTTTCATCAATCGGTATCGGAAAATCCATACCTATATTGAATGTCTGGTTTCTTCCTGTGGAGCCGCTGAAAAAACCGCTGGTTGAAGTTATTTCCGTTAGAGTGCTTCCCATTGAATAGGCTGAACGTGAGTTATAAAGGTCCTGATAAATGTAGGAGGCCCTGAGCTTCAAATCTTTCATTATTTCATAGGTAATGTTACTTTCCCACTTGTTTATCCACTTATTGCTTGTGCCCGGGCGTCCGGCATATCTGTCCCATCTGTAAGCTTCCGTATCATGGTCATTGGACTGTCCGGCATCAATTAACAGTAACGATGATAACGTCAGTTTATCAGTTGGCGTAAATTTAAGTATCGTACCGAAATCGCCGAGATTTTTAAAGCCGGATTCTTTTACAAAATGGTAATCTATATAGTTTTCCAAAGTTATCCAGTCATAGATTTTTTCGGAACCGTAATTTCCGCGCCGTGTCTGTAACCTGTTTTTCAAGCCCAGACGGACAAAGTTCTGCTTGTCAATTCTGTCTATGTCGTCAAAATACAGGATTTTATCTCTGTCCAAGGTAGGCTTCGGAATGAAAGTATAATTAGCGTATGGCACCATTACATGTCTTAATCCGTCAAGTTGCCAGAATGCGTTTTTCACATTCTGCCATGAGCGGTATATTTTGGTATTGGCTTCCAAGCCTGTTTCACCGATAAAACGAAGTTTTGCATTTGTGCGCTGATCATAATTGACCACATCCCCGGTGGGATTTCCGTCAGGCGAGTCAACATAGAACATAGTGCCCAGCTGGTCAGTATCAATTTCATCCTTCGAATTCGTGGAGTAGAATGTCATTCTGAATCCGGCCCTCGGGATGAGGTTCAGCCAATCGAGGGAAAAAGGATAATAGAACATGTGCAGTGAATCCATCCGGACAGTACTGTAATTGGCTGGGTCCTCATAATTCGGCGTAATTCTGTCATTATCGTAATGGCGCCATTTCATCCTGAAATAGTCAATGGAATTTTCACCCTGGTAGTATATATTTTTCCACAATTCCTGTCTGGGGATATCAACCCTGAATTCAGGGAGACGTTCGACTTCGGTATTGAAATTATTGATTCTCGGACGCACCAGAAGACTTGTCGAAAAACGGTCAAACTGATATTCGAGACTGGCGAAAGTTATCGGCTGAGGGTCTGTCAGATATCTGTCATTGAAAAAGTCCTTGGTGAAATTTATGTCGCTCATTTTTTCAATTTTCCCGCGGAAATCCAGACGCGGGGTAATGTGAGTTACATTGCTGAGCCTCAAATCATAACGGTTCTTCGGCACTGTCAGCCTTCTTGTGTCATTCAAAACGTCTTCCTCATCCTTGTTTGACGCTCCGTAAGGATGCATGTCATGAAGGCCATAGACGAAAAGTTCAGTCGAAGACTCTTCTGTCTTTATAATTGTTTCATTTCCGATCGCTACGCCGCGTTCGGAATAGAAATCCAGCATGAATTTAGAGGAAGTGTCGGGATAATCCAACAGGTGAAACTTTTTAGAAACCAGCAGAAAATAACCCCAGTCCGAATCTTTACCACCCTTTACCTGAAAAAGATGAAGACTTTCATCAGGCGGCTTATACATGAGAGGCAGCCAAAAGACGGGGACGCCGCCCAGCTCCATGGTACAGTTATATGCCCATATCGAATTATCTCCCAAATCGGGATTGTATTTAAATAAGTCCGCCGATGTGTTCGCCGGAGGAAATATTTTTGCGGTACCGGCATTTACCGAATAATGTTCATGGTCGTCTTCCATGTACTCGCAGGTGGTAAGTCTTACACTTTTAGCCACTATTATGCCGTCCGGGCTCCTTGTTGCACTGTCGGCGGAACAGTAATAATTGTCGGCTTTGCATTTGAAGTCTTTGAATTCAATAGCACCGGTACTCATATTACCGACAATTTTATGCCCTTTATAAGTCATCTGGTTTACGGAAACTGTTA
Source organism: Lentisphaerae bacterium GWF2_44_16 (assembly GCA_001803225.1). GTDB lineage: Bacteria > Verrucomicrobiota > Lentisphaeria > Victivallales > GWF2-45-14 > GWF2-44-16. Next base: position 13,348 of record MHBF01000162.1, read on the forward strand.
CCCTCAGTTTCTGTTCCCCCAACGGAGTCATTACATATCCTTCAATTTTAACTTTTTTATCGGGGGCTTTCCAGAGTTCGTAAAACTCTTCAAGAGTTACATTGCTTGTTTCCTGCAGCCTTTTGATAAAAACTACATTGCCGACGGCTTCAATGTCTTTGGAAGATATATTTACGATGGCCTCATCGCATTCGACCGCAAAATCCTTGTAGCCTATTCTGACCTTGCCTTTCGCTATTACATTGCTTCCGACGAAAGCCAGAGAATCGGCATTGGCGTCAATATCCTCCTCAAGCGCCTTGGACAAAGACAAAGGATTTTTCGCCGGCGCTTCCGCGGAATAGAGCTGAAAAGAGGCAAAAGCACTCAATAAAACTGCTGTTGTAAATATTATTTTTCTCAATAGAACCAAATCCCAACGGTAAAGGCAACGGAAACTGCCTCGGTTTTAAGGTGCAAATTTAAAGCTCCTAATATAGCGCAGATTGTTAATTTGAAAACAGTTCAAACAATTTTTCTTCGGTTTTTTTCGTATAAAAACCGTCTTTATCCAAGGTCGTTTTCAATTTTTCTGACAAATTTCCGATATTTTCCATGGTTGTAAGTGGCATGTTCTCACAGTTGGGGAAAATCACGGTTTTGCCGGGAAATTTAGCATTTGCGACAGCTTCGAGGCCATTTTTGAGTTCATTCATCCCGCCGATTGCCGCCAGCGCGGTTGCCGGATTGAGATTTTTCTCTTCCACAAGTTTCAATGTATGTTTGAGGTGTGCCGTCAGGCTTCCGCTTGAGCCAATGTACCTTATGCCTTTTCCCGCAATGCCTTTTATGTTCAGGAGCCCTTCTTTTCCCGCTGGAATACCCGCGAAAATATTCATAAGCCCGTCTTCCTTCAAATGATTGGCCGACCCGTTCAGCACCGGAATTACCGGGACAAGCATGACTATGTCGTCAAAACCTTCAGGCGCGAATCCCTTAACAGCTTTGTCAAACTCAGCGGGAGAAGAAAAGGATGAAGGGTTCAGGGCCTTGAATTCAATACCGCGTTTCTTGATTGTTTCGCTGAGCAACGCCGTTACTTTGGATATCCTGACATTGTCCATATCGCTGACCAGTATTCTTGACGGGCCGTCTTCGGCTTCAACCGCCAGTTGAGTATGCATCTGTCCCATGGCACCTGCCCCGCCGGGAAGCCAGCATGTGCCTTTTTCTTTCAGCTTGGACCTTAGATTTCTGCCGTAACCGGCTGAAAGGTCTTTCCCCTTCGCCCCCTGATAAAACCAGCCCTGATAATGAATGTTGCCGACATCAAAAGACCATGCTTCATCGGGATAATCGCCGATAAAGTTTATCACTGCGTTTTTCCGGCAGTTTTTCGCCAGTTTTTCGGCAAACGCCTTGTCTCTCAGATCACAAAGGAAAAGATCGTCATAAAGGTCTTCTTCCGATATCTTCCCGACTGTTTCAATTTCTGTATTTCTGAACGAGTTTCTGAGTTCGGCAATAAAAGCTTCAGAAAGATTCAAAACCGTAATTTTTGAGGGACGCGCAGCCTGAAGGGCTTGTCCAGCCTTATAAACCGCAGAATTACCTTTTTCAGAAGCGATAAGAACAGAGCCTCCGGGAAGAGGATTTGCCCTGTGTTCTATCATATAGCTGGCTTTAACGCAGGTCCAGGGTTCCATCAGGGCCGCTATTCCGGCGGAAATATTATCAGGAAGGGGTATGAGATAACAGCCTTCATCCCCGTTCAATACTCTCTGGTCAATTCTGCTGTACTGCGCCATGCCACCGTCAATAGCATATCCGTAAGCGTATCCTTTGCCTTTGACGTATATGTCCGCCTGGATTATGAACCTTTGTCCGGGCTTGAATTCGGAAGAAACTTTTTCCCCTGTACTGACTATTGTCATTACCGCTTCATGCCCGGGTATTACCGGATCTTCCGCCAGGTTCTTGGAAATCACGCGCGGATGTGTTTCGCCCGCCCGTATGAGCTTGACATCTGAAAAACAAAGCCCTATTGCGTCTATTCTTACAAGAATTTCATCATCCCCTATCGAGGGAACAGGTATTCTGCAAGGTTTGTCATTTTTCCCAAGTTTTTCCATGCCTGCCCCGAAGAGCGGCCATGCCAGCATTGTTTCAGGTATTGTATTCATAAATAATAGAAAATCTCCATGAATAAATTGAATAACATTTCAAAACAGGAAAAATACAACTGCCAGTCCCTAAATCAAGCGGGAATAACAATTTTAAGTTAAACACAGATTTCCGGCTTCCGTAAAATTATTTTCCCAGAAATTTCTTTATAAAACTGCTCATTTCACGTTTTGGCGTAAAAATACATTTAAGATATTCTTCGACTTCCTGTGAAGGCATAGTTTCACTCAGAATTTTTTGGGTCTTCTGTTCTTTTATTTTCAGTTCGGCATCCAGTTCCTTCAGGTATTTTTTCATGTCGGCTATCTGAGATTTATGCAGTGTTTTACTGATGATTTTATAAAAAAGAGGAGTAAAATAACCCTCCCAAGCTTGATTGAAACGCATATTAAGGCATAAAAGCGACGCGGCATTTAAAATTGTTTCATAAGTATGAACGTTTCTCTTAACTTCCGGCTTCAGAGTTTCCATGATATTTAAAGCGGCAGGAGCAAAACGTTCATTTGAGGCCCTCAGAAAATAAAGCGCGTCTGTCAGTTTCAAATCAGTCAAACCGAAAAATCTTGAGTTGAATTTCTGATCAAAATATTTGTCGTCCGTTTTCCCGCCAGTCCATGAATGTTCGGCCATGGCAATTACCGTATGCCAGCGTGTTTCAAAAGGAGCGTTGGGCGCGGTCAGTGTACTGCTTCTGGACCATTCCGTGGCTATCAGTCCCAAGCCGTCATGCTTTTTTACAATTCCGGACCATGCTTTGAGATTTGGTATTTTCCTCTCGGAATCAGGGATAAATCTGCCGTCATCCGTTGCCTGCGCCGCTCCGGCGGCGACAAAATTCAACCCGGCCTCCTTTATAAGCCCTATGGCCGGTGTGGAATTGAAATAGCGTGGAGTTTCTTTTATTTCCACATATTTGCGCAATTTATTCTTTATCGCAGGCTGGAGTTTCTCATAAGACGCATTTAACCCGGAATTAATCACGGCATTCGGCCCATGCTTCAGAAAGAAAAATTTTTCGATATCCGGTTCATACATCTTTTTAAGCCATTGGGCAGAAAACGGCGCGCGGTGTTCGGGAGCATAAAAAATTGTTTCCTTTTCATCCCTGATGCTGTAAAGCCATGGGACCAGGATTGTTTCTTTGGGAAGTTTTTTCAGCAGGTCCTTCTGGAAATTGCGGCAGAACATGTCGTCCCATATCATGGGAATTTTACCTATGGAAATTATATAATCGCAAACTTCCTTCACCCGCTGGAAATAAAGGCCGAGTTTGCCTTTTTTCTTTGCGATTTCCGCGCATCGCGGACATTCGCCGAGCTGTCTTGTTTCGTCCGCGCCTATGTGAATATACTTCGACGGATGTAACGGTGAAATCTCTTCTATAAAATCTTTAAACAACTCAAAGCTTTCAGGTTTTGACGCGCAGTACTGCTGACATTTCTCATTTGATTCCGCGACGTATGAATATTCCTTATGTTTCAGGACATATTCAGCGTGCCCCAATGATTGGACGAGTGGTATTACTTCGATAAAATTATCTTCCGCAGTTTTTACCAGTTCGGCAACTTGCTTCTTTGTCAACGCGACGGGAGAGATAATCAGCGGATGTCTTTCAAGTTCTATTTTATCCTCATACTCGACCAGCAGGGTATTTATCTTGTATTTAGCAAGCTCGCAAATCCTTTTTTTAAGATAAGCAAATGTCGGCATGACACCTTTCAAGTCCCAGTGTTCGGCGCGTATTTTCATCGCGGGAGAGTCATTTATTTTGACTTTAGGCAGTTTAATCCCGTCTTCCAACATCTGTATCAGTGTCGCGACCCCGTAGAAAACGCCCGCCGGATCAGCTCCCTGTATCAGAATTTCCTTCCCGATATCAAGGACATAAGCTTCCGGTACTTTCGGAACGGGCAATGAAAGTGAAAGCGGTTTTTCCGCTATTATAAAAATGTTTTTCTCACCCGGTATCTTCTCGATTTGAAGGATGATATTCAATTTTTCCTTCACAAAATCCGCAAGCCGTTTAACTGCCCTCTGCTGATTTCCGGAAACGTAAATTTTCATTTTCTTCCCGAAAACAAAATTCCCTTTTTTACAAATAAGTTCGACAGGTTCCGGAATTAAATCCAGTTTCATAAGACTCCTTGATGTTATAAAATAATTTATGTAATTGTGAAATAACTGTAAGTAATTCTATTATTCCGATAAAAACTCCTTTTAAAATGTTCTTCCTTCAATTTTTCCCGTGGATGCCCTGATTTTGAGTTCCGGTTCAATCAGCGTTTTCACCGGAAAGTCCGGATTTTCGATTGAATTGCGAAAAATCAAATCAATAGCTTTTTCCACCAGTTTTGTTCTTTCCGCGCCAGCGGTGGTGAGGGAAATTGGGTAATTTACTGAATCAATAATATTATCGTAGCCTGTTACGCTTACATCTTCTGGAATTCTGACGCCTTTTTCAAGGAGTTTTTCCATAACGCCGAGGGCACAGGTATCGCTGTTGCAGATTACCGCGGAAAAATATTTTTTTCTCGAAAGAAGTTCCTCTGTGGCAGTATATGCATTGTGTCTCCAGCCGGGAGAACTGATTGCAAGTTCAGGGTCCAAGTCTCTTCCGAGTCCCCGCCTTATTCCTTCCATTCTCGGGCCATTGGGCTTGACAGAACCTATGAAGGCTATATTCTCATGCCCCAGCTCTTTTAAATGAGACGCTATTTTTTCAAAAGCCATAACACGGTCTTCCTGAACAGAATTCATGGGATAATCTTTCTCCGGCGGGTCCCTGAGTACCACACAGCGCGGCAGATATTCTTTCATGGCCGCATAAACATCATCGCTCTTTATTGTAAAATTACAGAAAATCAGACCGTCAACTTTAGAGGCAAACAGCATAAGGCGTTCCATAACATCATCGCTTTTCGGATCAATAATATTCAGGGCCGTTGTTATTCTGTACCTTTTAAGGCAGATATCGGCGGCCTGAAGGATTTCCTGTTGATACTGTTCCGGGTTCGGCCCCTGGACTATTCCTATATAACCTGTCTTTAATATTTTCCTTGAACGTACAATCACCCTGCCGCTTCCCTGTACAGACTGAAGTTTTCCTTCTTCTTCAAGCTCTTTCAATGCTCTGCGTATTGTTATTCTGGAAACATTGAACATTCGCTGTAATTCATTTTCAGTAGGCAGATTTTCAGAGCTTGTATTGCTCATATACACGCGTAGGGCCTTTTTGACCTGTTCGTACAAAGGCGATTTTTTCAACGGGAGCAATTCTGTTTTATTTCCACTATAATTTGTCATAACAACTTTGTAATATATTGTTAATAAATGATATTAAGATTATTATATATAATAACATATCGGAGCTGTTCTGTCAATACTGAATTTAAAATATCCGTCTTATTATTCCGCTCTGCTTTTGATTGGGCTTTTGAAAAAGGCGCTTTGCCGTGATAGATTTTCAATTCCGGAAATTTACAAACAATGGAGAAGAATATGCGCAGGGCATTGCTTACATTTTTATTATGCGTTTCCACGTTAACTTTGTTTTCAGCCGACATCAAAATCGGCGTTATAGACATGGAAAAGGTCTTTCAGGAATATTATAAAACCAAAATCGCCGACGCCAACATCAAAAAACAGGCCGAAGTTTTCAAGGCATATACAGAGAAACTTAATGAATCAAGGGCGAAACTTCAGGAGGAATTCAAGGAGTTGCGGGACGCTTCGCAGAACATAGCCTTGAGCGATTCCGAAAGAGAAAGCAAGCGCCTCGAAGCACAGAGAAAATACAGGCAGGTTCAGGAAAAAGAAGCCGAAATGACCCAGTACCACCGCGAAAAACAAGATCAGCTGAAAGATGAATATGAAAAAAACCGCGGAAACATTCTGGACGAAATCAAAAAAGAAATAGCCAGAAGAAGCGCCCTTGAAGGTTACACTATTGTTTTCGATAAATCAGGAAAGACTTTTAATAATATCCCTGTAGTAATGCATAACAGCCCCGCCGTGGATATAACAAACGGCGTTCTTGAAGAACTTAACAGGGGCCACAAAACAAAGAAAAAATAAAGGATTTTGCAATGGCTAAACAGATAAGTTCAAAGGAAATGGCTGAACTCCTGGGCGGAGAACTCAGAGGCAAAGCGGACATAATGATAAACAGTGTTTCCGCTCTGAAAAACGCGAAAGAAGACAGCATATCATTTCTGGCGAATAAAAAATATAAAACACAGGTCGCCGAATCAAAAGCAGGAACAGTAATAGTCGGAAAAGATTATGATGACAAGGTGAAAGACGGTCATGCCCTGATAATCTGCGACAATCCCGACCTGACCTTTTCAAAAGCCATCGCCTTTTTCGCTCCCGAACCGATAAAATTCAAACCCGGCATACATCCTTCGGCAGTTATAGATCCATCCGCTAAAATAGGCACAGGCGTTCACATCGGCCCCAACGCCGTAATAGATGAAGGCGCTGAAATCGGAAATAATACCGTTATAGGCGCCGGCACATATATCGGACATTTTACAAAAGTCGGTGAGAACTGCCTCATATACGCGAATGTTTCAATCCGCGAAAGATGTGTTCTCGGCAACAGGATAATCATACATCCCGGCACTTCAATCGGGAGCGACGGTTACGGCTTTGCACCAGGCCCTCAGGGAATAATCAAAATACCACAAATGGGAATAGTTCAGATTGATGATGATGTCGAAATAGGCGCTAATTGCTCCATAGACAGGGCCAGATTCGGCAAAACATGGCTCAAGCGCGGTGTAAAACTCGATAACATCGTACATATCGCGCATAACGTAGTTATCGGCGAATTTTCTCTTCTCATCGGACAGTGCGGTGTTGCCGGAAGCACCGAAATAGGCAGAGGCGCGATAATTGCCGCGCAGGCCGGAATAAACGGACATATCACAATCGGCGACGGAGCTAAAGTCGCCGGCACTTCAGGCGTAGTCAAAAGCGTTCCTCCGGGAGCTGAAGTTGTAGGCACTCCGGCAGAGTCTCCGAGAGAATTCATCGAAAGGCTTTCACTTCCTAAAAAAGTCAAGAAACTCAGCGGCAGAATAAAAGAACTCGAAGACGAAATCCAGAAACTCAAAGCCAAAGCCGGCAACTAAGCAAATCAGGGAAAAATAAGGCCTATAAGCTTGCCGGGGTCAGTTTCGGCTATGGAAAGGGCCCTTGTATCGCATTCCCCAAGCTCTGCCGCGCCTATTCCAAACGTCGCCATTCCCGCTCTTTTCGCGGCCTCAATCCCTGCGGGAGCGTCTTCCACTACAAGGCATTCGGAAGGACCGACATTGAGTTTTTCCGCGGCTGTCAGAAAAATTTCAGGGTCAGGTTTGGTGTTTTTAATATCATTTCCATCAACCACAACATCAAAAAAACCTTTATCAAGTCCTGTGAGCTTTAATATTTTCCGGGCATTTCTGCTGCTTGAAGCCAGTCCGAGTTTCATTCCTGCTTCTTTAAGCTTCCTCAAAAATTCAATTGCGCCAGGCAGAAGCAGTTTCTTACCTGTTTTTTCAACGAGTTTTACGTAAATATTATTTTTTTTGTCCATGAACCGCAGAATTTCATCTTCGGTAAGCTCTATCTGTCCTTCAATCAATATAAGTATTGATTCACGCCTTGAAACCCCTCTGAGCAGATGATTTTTCTCCCTGTCGAATTTTATGCCGAGCTTCCCGGCAATTTCCAGCCATGCCTTGTAATGACATTCAGCGGTATCCGCCAAAACCCCATCCAAATCAAATATCACAGCCTTAATCATAAATACCCCTGTTGTCAGGGATACTCTACCGTAAGTTTAAATTTCTGCAAATTTTTAAATTAGTGTATGAATTTGGCTAAATCGTAAGTTACCTTAAAAAGGTAAGAGAGATTTCATGAAGACAATTTTCAGTTCCGAAAAACAGAGAGTCCCAGTTAAGTCATGGTGCGAGGAGCCGGAGTTTTCCGCACTGGAACAGGCTATAAACGCCAGCAGGCATCCTGCGGTTTTCAGTCATATAGCGCTCATGCCGGATACGCATCAGGGCTTCGGACTCCCCATCGGAGGCGTCACGGCCCTTGAGGAAGCCGTTTCACCGAACATGGTCGGCGTTGATATCGCGTGCGGCATGATGGCTGTTAAACTCGATATTTCAGTAAATGAACTTCAGAGAGAACAGCTCCAGTCAATTATGTCCAGAATACAAAAACTTATACCTATGGGATTTTCACATCAGAAAGATTCAAGCCTTTATAAATACGAGGCAAAAAATATTAATAATAAGCATCGCGACAAAATAAAGGACGCTGAAGACCTGAAACTGATATCCCCGGAAATCGTATCCGGACAATTGGCCACTCTTGGCGGCGGAAATCATTTCATCGAAATTCAGTCCGATGAAAACGGTATTGTATGGGCCATGATACACAGCGGCAGCAGAAATATAGGAAAACAGGTTTGCGAGAAGTATAATCAGAAAGCCAGGGACTTAAACGCGAAGTATTCCGTAAAACTCCCGAGCAAAGATTTGGCTTTTCTCCCCGAGGGAACAAAAGAATTTGAAACATACCTGGCCCTTATGAATTTCTGCGTGGATTTTTCCTACATGAACAGGGAATGCATGATGAAACGCATTCTTGAAGCCTTCAACGATATCACCAAAAAAAATCTAAACGTCGTTTCAAAGATAAATATCCACCACAATTACGCGTCTCTTGAAGAACATTTCGGCAGAAAAGTATGGGTGCACAGAAAAGGCGCGATAAACGCTGATAAAGGCATTATGGGTATCATCCCCGGAAGCATGGGTACTTGCAGTTACATCGTGGAAGGCAGAGGCTGTGAAGACTCTTTCAAAAGCTCAAGCCACGGGGCCGG
>MHBF01000163.1:0-7451 GCA_001803225.1 Lentisphaerae bacterium GWF2_44_16
GCTGATAACCTGTCATTTGCTCTATTCCAAGCAGATTTTCAGGCATAAAGGGATTTTCCTTTATTTCAAATTTATCGGCGGCTTGCTGAAATACTATTACTGCAAAGCTGCGTAACCGACAGCCTTGCCATACCTCTTTCAACTTCCCGGATTATTTCCGGTGAGATTTATATTGTCAATGAACACAAATCAAGGCTGATTCTGTCATTGATTTTTATCTTTAAAACAGATTTTTCACCTCATCTTCCCCATCAGCTTTCCGTCAAATCACTGAGTCCTATTTTTGTACAGAGCGCTCTCTGATATCTACAATATCAATATCAGATTTGGGGGCATGAGAACTGTTAAAATGCAATTTCCCGGCGGAGCACGTTTATGATTTTCTTTATTATGCTGATACCTGCGGAGCTGTATTCGCGGATATGGGCCTCGCCGCTGCGTCCGGGCGGGGGAGATGAGTTTTTATCGGTTTCCATGTATATCAGGTAGATTGGGAAAACGAATTTCAGCCCTGTCCCGTCTTCGCTGTGCATTGTCTGTAAATTACCGCCGCATATATCCAGAAGCGGATTTTCGGAAGAGATTGCTTTTAGCGGGGCGGGATTTACTGAAATAAGAGTGCCGTAATATTTTTTCAGGGTCCCGTCCAGAATGACAGATGCCCTGCTGCCGATTTTCAGCCGGGCTATATCGGTTTCGGACGCGTAGGCTTTGACAAGGCGTTTTCCGGACGAAAAGACTTCGCCGAGCAATTCTCCCTCGTTTATCCATTTGCCGGGATGGGTATGACGGTCTGAAATTGTAAACATCCCGTCCATTGTCGCTTTTATGTTCAGATGCGAAAGCAGGCGCGTATTTTCACTTAGAGAATGGGATAGAAGTTCAAGGCGTTTGAATTCAAATTGCGCGTAATCCATCTGTTTTCTGTCTGAACGCACCTGGTCCAGGCAAATTTCCTGTATCATCATATCGAGTTTTTTGTTTCTGCCGTCCCAATCCAGATAGGGATTTTCCAGCAGGAAAAGTTCGTCACCTTTCTTTACACTGCTGCCGTCGCGGACTTTCAGCGCCTTCAGAAAGCCTGGGGTCCTTGCGTAAATAAGTTGGTGCTCGGCGGGAAGTATTTCACATGGAAGAACTATTTTCCATGGAAGCGGGATGAAAAAAATTGCCAGCAGAAGAGCGGCGGAAATTGAAGTCATTCTGATATTTTTCTCATTGAAAGTTTTTCTGATTTTGGATAGTTGGCGCATTTCATTTGTGATTGGCTTGACTATGAGCAGCCAGGCTTCGAGGGCGAAAAGCATCATTCCGATCGCCTTCGTGAATTTCAGATAGACGATCATGATGATTGACGTGTAGAGGAATATTCTGTAAAGGAAAGAAAGCAACGAATAAACTCCTACGAAACGTTTTCTCCAGCCGGGAAGGTCCTGAGCCGAATCTTTTTCAGAACTTTTTATACCGAAAAATTTTTCGCGGCAGAATTTTTTGACCGCTTCATTTCCGCGGATATAGAGGTTGTCGATATTGACCATGTCCATAAGAAGAAAATAACCGTCGTATCTTATGAATGGATTACCGTTTATGAATATGGTGCTGATGACGCTGACCGCGAAAAGGCTGTATGCGATATTGTTGACGGCGCCGGGCGGGGTATTGTTCCATACTATTGCCGCGAAACCGCCGATCAGTATTTCAAAAAGTATTCCTGCCGCGTCGATGAGGCATCTTTTTTTTCTGTCCGGCAGACGCCACGCGTCGGTGATGTCCGTGTAGAAACGCGGGAAAAAAACGATGAAGGCGACACCCATTTTTCGAATTCTGATTCCCTGCAGTTTGGCCGTGTAGGCGTGAGCGGCCTCGTGGAGCGCCTTCAGAACGCAGATTGCCAGGACGTACTCAAGCATTCCCTGAATGTGAAAGGAATTCCAGAAGATGGAGCCGAGCCTTTCAGTTTGCGGGAGAAGTGATATATAACCGTAAAGCGAAAGCAATCCTGCCGCCAGCATTGTCCATTTATTAAAAATTTTTCTGATTAAAGGAGCTGTTTTTTCAAAGAAGGGGTCAGGCCGAAGAAGTGGAATATTCAGAAAAAGATAAGAGCTGAGAAGATAATTCACGAGACGTTTGCCTTTGATATTTTCCGCGTTTTGCGCTATTCTGCCGTCTGCTCCGTAAGCTTTTATAAGCAGATTGCCGCCTTCAAGGAAATATATTGATTTTATAAGATTTTCCTTGTCGATGTTTCCCCCTGAATTTTTGATTCTTTCAAGCAGTGTTTCGAAGCTCTGTTCGCGGTCAAGCAGGGACAGCAGTTTATAATCATCGGCGTCTATTCTGGAATAACGGTCGGCTACCGGATCGAAGACAGACCATGTTTCATGACCGGAAGCGTCTGTTCCGCCTGGAAAGATTTTCAGGTCGGGCCGGAGTTTTCCTATGAGGATTTTATTTTGAGATGGATTATTAGTCAAGGCGGCACCTCAGATTTTTCTCCACCACAGCACGGCGTTGCGGAAAAGATAATATCCTAGCGAGACCCTGGCCCCGCCTATTCTGGCGACGCCGCGCGTTCCGCAGATGAATTTCGCGGAACGGATATCGTCCGGCATTATCTTGACGAGATAACAGAAGCGGCGATCTTCCATCATCATGGGTTTAGGACTGATTGAAAGTATTTTGCCGCGGATAGCCTTTTCCGGCCGGGTGTGCAGGTACATATCTACGGACATGTCGGGACCGAGCACGGAAGCGTCTCTTTCATTGAGATAAACTTCGGCGATGAGATCGGAACTTATGATTACTTCACAGAGTTTTTCTCCGGCGCGTATCAGTTTTCCTTCGAGTTTTTCCCTGCCGTTTATGGATAGTATTCCGCTTCTGGGGGCACGGACTGTAATCTGTGAAAGCAGCCATTTGTATTTCTCGATGTTTATGGCCTCTTGTTCTTTTTTGAGTGTAAGCACTCTTGTCTTTCCGAGGAGTTCTGCGTTGTTGAAGGATTTCTGGCGGTTTACGTCGAGTTCGGCGCAGGTCTGCTCGTAGGATTTGATTGCGGAGGCGAGATTGTAATTGAGTTCGCTTCTGTCGAATTCTATTAGAGGCCCGCCTTCTGAAACATAACTGCCGTTCCCGTGAAGCACCCTGCTGACAATGCCTGTAATACGGCTGTAGCATATGTTTTCACGGTAGGGGGTTATTTCAAAATCCGCCACGACATACTGTCTGATCCTGACGACGCAAAGGGCAAGCAGAAAAATAATCAGGACAAAAAAGGTGATTTTCAGCGGGGAAAGGGATTTTGCCTCCATTAAGTCTCTGAAAGTCCAGAGGGGGCGTCCTGTTTTATGCCATATTGCCTCTGAGTAATGCTGGGCCAGGAGCGTCAGGATATTTTCTTCAGCCTGCGAAATGCCGTTGAAAAATTCAAGCGCCCATATAAAGCCGTGTCTGGAATGGCCAGGACTGTTTCCGCCGGGGGGAGGAGGCAGCGGCAACAGTAAAATATCTGTTGTGGCGTTGTGTTCTCCGGCAAGCTGTCTGAACGTTTCCAGCGCTTCCGGGGCCGTATTCTTGCTTTCTTTGAAGAAAGCCTCGTTCAGTTTCAACGGCGTTTTGAGGGCCGTAAAGGACGCGAGGAGGGAGCGCATATTGGTGCAGAACTCGGAATTTCCGTCAATGATCGGCTGACCGCTGACGGCCTCTATTAGTGGATGGCGGCGCATGTTTGCCAGAGAGGCCCTGTCATAAGCGGAAACAAGACGTGTGTTGTTGACGATATGGAGGGCGACGGCATTGACGGTACTTTTCTGGAACGCCTCATGTCCGAGGCGCAAGACACCGGAAAGCGCGTTCAGTTTGCCTTTGAGATTATTCAGTTCCTGTTCGGAAGCCATTGTTCAGCGTTCCTTTTTCTTCAGAGTGCCTGACATGCCGGCGTTGAGTTTTTTGTCGGCATTGTCTATGAGCACCCTTATTCCGAAAGTCCGGCTTCCGAAATCTATTCTGCCTGAGATTTCATAAATTTTCCCTTTACAGGAGGAGCCTGTTTCATCAATTGTAAATTCCATTTCATCGCCAATTGTCAGTTTTTTTCTCATTTTCGAAGGCAGGTGCATGTCGGCGAGGAGTTTATTGTCATCGATAATTTCCATAATAGCCTGTCCTGCGTTGACGAATTCATTTTCCCTGACGATTTTTTTTGTGAGCCTTCCGTTGAAAGGCGCTTTTATTTCGCATGAGAGTAGGTCTATTTCGGCGAGTTTCATATTGGCTTCGGCGCTTTCCTTTTCGACTTTGCTCTGCTCCAGATCCATCGAGCCTATGGCGTTTTTGTCGAACATTTCTTTATTGCGTTTGCAGTTTTCCGCGGCGAATTTGAAGATCGCGTTGGCTTTCAGGTAATTCTGTTTGTATTGCCTGTCATCAAGCAGAACTATGGTGTCGCCCTTTGAAAAGGCTTCGCCTTCCTTTAAATTGTATTTGGATACGTTGGTACTGACTTTTGCTGAGATGACGGCTTCCTGACAGGGAAAAAGCACTATTTTAACGGGCATTTCCGTTTCAGATATCTGTGCGGAAAGCGAAACTGCCGCGAAGAACATACAAATCACGAAGCGGCAATGCCTGGAAATAAAATTTTTCATATTACTTGCCTGTTTTTTGACGGCGGGCGGACAATCAGGAAATCTTAGCCTGCGATTGAGGCGTGGACGGCTGAAGATTTTCATTCTTTTTTAGTACACCCTGTTTGAGAAGCTGTTCCGCGAGCTGCTGGATGGAATTATAGGTTCTCAGAAAACCTTCCGGTGTCATGATGAGGCGTTCTTTTGTTTCCATACTGGGCTGGTCCGGGTTTTCCGGATTCGGCTGAAACGTGGCGAAGTCAATTCTTACCACTCCGCCGAGAAAATGAATTTTCTCCACACCGTCAACAAAACGTTCTTTTTTTGTGTTGTCCATGATTGCAACATCCTTTATTTTATGATTATAAATTATGGGTTTTCTATTTCTTCTTCCAGTTCTTTTTCTATTTTATCCAATTTCTTCTCAAGGGGCGGGAATGGTTTCGGGCTGAGTTTTTTCTTCTTGTCGGGAGAAATTTTCTCTCCGGTTTCCGGGAGAATTTCCATGCCGTAAATCATGTTGTCCTTCAGAAATTTCTCTTCAAGTTCGGAGGGTTTGACAGCGGAAGCGTTTTTTTCTTCCTGCGCTTCTTTTTCAACCTGTTCAGTCAGTTTTTTTACAGTTTCCTCTATCTGTGTCTGGTCGATGGCTTCGACGCCCACGGTATTGAGGAGCCTGTAATATGAGAGGTAGTAATTGCTGAGGGACTGTGCTCGTTCAATGGCGGTTTCGGCGGTCTCAAGCTCCAGACGGTTTATTTCGAGAGGTGAAATCTTGCCGATGATGCCAGCATTTTGTCTGGCGAATTCCAGATGCGCCTTGTAAGCGCCGTGGACTTTCTCATCCAGTTCATAACGTTCTTTGACTTCCAGCATGTTGGCCTGGGCAATTCGGACTTGGGCCATGACGCCGATAGTCATGGATAGGGTTCTCAGCGTTACCTCGTCAATTTGCTTGTCCAACGCCTGGTAGCGTTTTATCTGAGCGGGGAGTTTTAGAAGGTTGTAAGCCGCTCTCATTCCGACTTCCCACCAGCTCTGGTTGTAGAGAAACGAATTTGTCGAATAGTTGAAGTCCGCAAATATCCTGACGTTGGGGAACATCATAAGTATGGCCTTGCGTGCTTCAAGTATGGTTATGTGCTCCTGCAAGTCCAACTGATAGAGTTCAGGTCTTTCCTTGAGGGCGATTCTGGTAAGAATGTCTATGTTGGGAACATCTATGACGTTTAATTTTGCGAGGCATTTCGTATCGACTTTTATTTCTCTCAGAGGCAGGTACCCCATGAGGGCGCGAAGTTCAACGCATGAATTCTCGTAACTTCTCCTGTACTCCATCAGGCGTTTTCTTACGGTAATGAAACGTTTTCTTTCATCAAGTCCGCGGAGCGGAGATATGGTTTTGTTTTTTGTGAGGGTTATGAGGGTATTGTCAATATCGTCGCACATTTTGAGAAGTCGTTCGGTTTTTTCTACTGCGTATTGTGCTGCTGCGACTCTGAAATATGCGCTGACAACATCCACAACCAGATTCTGTGCGGTGCGTCTTTTCTGTTGGCCTTCAAGAAAGACCTTGTCATCGGCCTGCATTGAGTTGAAATAAGCCAGACCAAAATCCAGTGTGCTTAATACGAGTTCAACCTTTGTATATGATTCGCCTTTATCCGAACTCTTGCTGGGGACAAGGCTCTGGTCGCCGGTGCTCAGGCTCTGGCTGCTGGAACCGGGCTCATTGTTTCTCTGTGTGAGGTCTTCCCTTACATTGAGTTCAGGCAGCATGCCGAGTATTTCGGCTGTGCGGTTTTCTTTGGCTATGGTTTCCTTGAGGTCATAGACTTTCAAGTCGAGGTTGTTTTTCAGCGCCGCCTCTATGCAAAGCGGGAGAGTGAAAATCGTCTCGGCAGGAAAAACCCTTTCACTGATTTCCTGAAAATGCCTGTCGGCTTTTTCAATGCGCTGTTTTTTTATGGTATCTTCATTGCGGCAGGCCCCGATGAAAAGCGACGCGGTTAAGGCTATACACAAAAACCCGAACGCCCGAAAGCGAATGTTTGACATAAATTGTAGAAGAATCTTTCTTTTTTAAGTTTTAAGCATACTCTAAAATACTTATATAAGTCCTCAAAGACTTTTTCAAGACTAGAATTAAGTTTGTTAAATAAATCCTTTTCTCAACTCTTGAAATATTAGGACTGCTATATTATAATCATGAAAGGCCAACCCAAATCTTTTTTATTTAAATACGGGAATTTATGTATTTTCTTGAGGAACGTATATATTTTGATGGAGCCGCGGCGGAGACTGTTGCAACGGTGGCCGAAAATGACGGTTCAAGTCAAGACACCTCACAAGATTCCCCAGACTCTTCCGATGCTTCCAGCGCGTTGGACAGTTCGGATTGTTCAGAGAGCTCAGCTTCCACCAGTTCATCTGAATCGTCAGACAGTTCAGACTCCTCGGACTCTTCAAGCGTAACAAGCTCCGATATTGACGCTTTGATTGACAACATACTTAGTACAGACACGGCCTTGTCGGATACAGCCCATACGATGCTGGTGATTTCAAGCGCGGTGGAAAGCGCTGGCGAAATAGCGGCGGAAGCTCAGGAACACAATATAACAGTCGTTACCTATGACCCGGCTACGGAAACCTTGCAGGACCTTTTTGAGGATATTCGGACGGCATTAAATGGGGACAGCGCCTCATCGATAAGCTTTGTAACCGCGGACAACAGCGGAGAAGGCTTCAGCCTGGTATCGGCATCTGTGATAACGGAGTCAAGCCTGACGCTGGACGGTGATATTTCGACATTTTTCACGGAAA
>MHBF01000163.1:7469-14415 GCA_001803225.1 Lentisphaerae bacterium GWF2_44_16
ACGGAGGCAGAATTACGATATCCGGGGACAGTTCTCTGACGGACACGGACGCTGGCGGTCTGGAAACAGCGTTGGCGGACGCGACAGGCCATGATGCTTCCTTCATAGACCTCCTGAGCGGGGATACCACTACGGCATCTCCGACTGATACCCAGGTTAGCGTGTATTTTATTGATTCTTCAGTGAAAGGCATTGATACAGTTCTCGAAAGTCTTTCAGATAAAGCTGCGGTGGTTTATCTGACGGCGGGAGGGGACGGCATTCAGGAGATTACTGATTATCTTTCCACGCACGGCAATATAGATTCCATCAATATCATCTGTCATGGTAATGACGGTTACATCGCCTTGGGAGGGGAAAAACTTGATGCGGCTTCTCTGGCGACGACATATGCCGCCAAAGTGGCCTCCTGGGGGAATGCCCTTACGGCGGATGGCGATGTACTGATTTATTCCTGCAATACGGTCTCAGATTTTGCCGGAACAGCCCTTGCGGACGAAATGGCTGCTCTTACCGGTCATGACGTGGCGGCATCCACCGACATGACTGGGAGAGACGGGAACTGGACGCTTGAATATTCCACAGGTCTGATACAATCCGCAGGTATTTCGATAGACTCATACGAATATAATCTTGCCTCCATAGACGTCAGCAGTTATAACAATCTCCTGGCCTACGTCCAGAACAGCACAGCTTATGACACGATTTACATAACCGGCGATTTTTCGGGTTCCGGGACGATAACGGTATCGCATTCCGTAACCGTAACAACTTACAGCAGCGCCGAACATACGATCAACCTCACCAGCGGCACACTTTTCAAATTGAACAACAGTTCCTACACGCTTGACATTTCAAATCTGACCATAACAGGCGCGACGACTTACGCTATAACAGCCTCCAAAGGAACGCTGAATATTACAAACTGCACGTTCATAAGCAATTCCGGCGGTGCAATGTCTATAAGCGCAACGTTTGCATTAGAGACTGTCGTAAATATTACCAATTCTACATTTGGAGTACTGGGCGATACCGGATATGCTTTTTCAAATCATTCAAGTGGTGACGGGGGAGCAATTTACTTCAATGCAGGTACCCTTAACATATATAACAGTAAATTTTACTATAATTATGCGGCACACGATGGCGGAGCGATATATTCTATTGCGGGAATAATCAATCTCTATGACGGATGTGTTTTTGAAGGCAATAAAACAACCTCGGGCGCAGGCGGAGCGGTTTATGTTCTATTTGAATCTGTGAACTTCATGTCTGGCACGGTAACTTTTTCCTCGAATTCCGCGACGAACGGCGGTGCGATCTACACATCATGGACAGAGTGCGAAAGCGATGTGACCAGCTTGGTTTTTAATGACAATACGGCAAGCGGAAGTGGCGGAGCAATCTATACGAGAACAGGCAGTACAGTTACCTTATATAACTGCTCTTTATCCGGCAATGAGGCTACTTTAAATGGTGGGGCAATTTATACTGAAAACAACACTATTTTGAATATTTATGCAGTTGCAGGCCAAACATCCACTTTCAGTGATAATACAGCCTCTTCATCCGGCGGAGCGATCTATTCTAACACTGGAACCGTAAATATTGGAGACAGTGTCACTTATACTGGTGATATTACGTTCACCGAAAATACTGCGGTTTCCGGCGGAGCGATTTACATAAACGGCACTACCACTACAATGACCGGTTCCACAACCTTCGGTGAAGCCGGTGATACGGATTATTCCGATGCGAATACTGCGGTTTCCGGCGGAGCGATTTTTGTAAATGCGGGGACCCTGAATGTAAGCGGTTCACATTTTTACTATAATAAATCGACAGGTTCCGCCGAGCATCAAGGCGGCGGCGCACTTTACGTTTACGGGACAAGTTCCGGTTCATACGCCACCGCCGTGGTTACCAATTCCACGTTTACCGGGAATACCACAGCCGGGAATGGAGGGGCCATTCTGAATTACGGCGACCTGACCCTTGGGGTTTCAGATGGTGCGACCACATGTACTTTCACCCTTAATACGGCTTCCTGCGGCGGGGCCATTTTCAACAATCATTATTCGGGGTCGCCCGCCATGATAAACGCCTATTACTGTACTTTCGGAGGTGGTGCGGGCGTGGGAAATACAGCAACTATTTTCGGCGGTGTGCTCTATGCTTATTATGGAGACCTGAGTTTCAGCAACTGTACTTTTTCCTACAATAGTACGACAGATACAGGAAGTGGGCATGGTGGAGCGTTTAATGTTTATTCGGGCACCCTGGACCTGACCAATTGCACGTTTTCAAACAACCAGGCGGCCGGCCCCGGCGGTGCGATGTGGTCTTCCGCCGCTCTTACACTGAATTCAGTTTCCTTTAACAGCAACACGGCCACTTCCGGAGGCGCACTCTGTATTTCCGGCAGTACCTTGACCCTTTCCGGCACAAACACCTTTACAGGCAACATCGCCACGTCCTACGGCGGCGGTATTTACATTGAGGCAAGCGTCTCAGATATATCAATCTCTGGTACAACTTTCGGCGAAAACGGCGATACTGATTACAGTTCTGCAAATACAGCAAATTACGGCGGTGCGATTTATGTAGCTTCCGGCCATACAGTAACTCTTGACAACTGCAAGTTCTACTATAACAGTGCGACAACCTCCGGCGGCGCAATCTATAACGCCGGAACCATCACGTTCACCGGCTCTTCGGAAATCGTCTTTACCGGCAATAAGGCAACCACCGCTTATGGTGGAGCAATGTACTCTGCCGGTACAGTTTCAGAAGCATCCTTTACTGGCTCTTATACATTTGCAAAAAATACAGCAGGAGTTTCTGGCGGTGCATGTTATATATATTCTGGAACTGCAGTTATATCCAATGCAACATTTGGGATAAATGGAGACATATCCTATGCTTATTCCAATACAGCAGGAGTTTCTGGCGGTGCGATCATGATATATTCTTCCTCTTCTACTTTGACGTTAGCCTCTTCCCAATTTTATTATAACAGTGCAGAATCTGGAGGGGCAATTCATATCGTTAACCACGGTACTCTCAAATTTACAGGCTCCTCTGAATTTGTCTTTACAGGCAATAAAGCAACAGCCGGTCATGGGGGGGCAATTTATTCTTATATTGGAACTATCACCGAAGAATCGTTTAGCGGCTCTTACACATTTACAAAAAATACTGCACTTGGTGATGGCGGAGGGGGAATAGCTTTATCTTCTGGCGATATAACATTATCGAACGCAACATTTGGAGTCTCCACTGACACTTCATATACCTCTTCCAATACGGCAAGTGGCGGAGGCGCGATTCTTATCACTGATTCCGGAACTCTGAACCTGTTGTCCCCCAATTTTTATTATAATACTGCAACATTACACAACGGGGGCGCAATTGCTATTGGTTCCGGGACATTAAATCTGACTGGAACATCTGATGTTTATTTTAAAGGCAATACGGCCGCATCAGGTGATAATGCCATCGATAATTCTGGTACTTTTTCCATTGGTTCAAATACTTTGATATTAGATGGTACTATTTCCAGTACCGGGACCATCTTAGGCGGAACAACTTCTTCAATAACCTTTACGGGGTCAGGCAATACAACGCTACCAACCATAACAGATGGACTCGGAACATTAACAGTAGAAAAAACCGGCAATGGCGCTGTTACATTAGGTGCCAATTTAACTGTAACCATCTCTCTCACACTTAGTTCCGGTTACATTGACGTCGGCAATTACAATCTTTCGCTCGGCGTTACAGCGACTGTCGGCGGTTCGCCTTCGTCTTCGGCCATGGTGCTTACTAGCGATACCGGGACGTTTATTAAATATTTCAACGCCGCCAATACAAATTTCACGTTCACTGTCGGAACCTATGGCTCAGCGGCGGAATACACTCCGGTAACTATAAGTTTTGCAAGCGCGACATACGGGGCAAACGCTTATGTCAGCGTCAGTGTTACCGGGACTAAAGAGCCGAATGTTACGGAAAATGTCTACATCAACAGGTACTGGACGGTAGCTTCAAACGACATTACAAGCTTCAGCGCCTCCGTAACAGCCGCATATGCGGCAGACGATGTCAGCGGCACTGAATCTCTTCTTTACGGAGAGCTTTACGAATCGGCGGCTTGGACTAAGCTTGATGCCGTCAATACGTCAACCCATTCATTTACCGGAACGGTTTCCACGTTCGGCAACTTCACGGCGTTTGGACATTATACGCCTCCTCCAACTAATAACACTACCCCTGAAACCAATATCGACATGCAGCCCAACGAACCGTCCGACAGCGATGCCCCTATCAATAACTTTGTTATCGACATATATCCTGAACTGCACATGATGATGCCATCGTCCCTTAACCGTTCCGAAATAACTCTTCATAACCTGATGTGGAATGAGTTTTCTCCGTTTGTCATGGAATCATCGAGAGGACTTGAGAATGGCGAATGGGGAGTCGATTTATTTTCACAGCATGATAACGATAATCCTGTTATTTTTGACGAGCAGGATTATTATGAACTCAGCGCCACAGGCACTGACGGGATGGATGGAGATTATTCGTCAATGGCGCAATGGGCTTACAAATACGAAAAACATCCTCTCTTCAAATCTAAAATCGATAATCTTTTGGATGCGTTAATCTGAAGCCTGAAGGATACCACATTGAACGAGAAACGCTCTTCACTGCTCTCTATTTCTTGTTCTTTCTTTATTCAATGTTTTGTTTGCAAAGAAAATCGTTTATAACAGAATTCCTATACGATTAAATTATGACACCCTTTAGGTATTTCAGAACAACGTTGGAATTTCAAATAAATTAATTTGATTCAAGTATCATGCTTATATATAGTATAGAACAATAAAATCCATATAAAGTTGCCACTCGGAAAAAGAAAGGCTTTTATCTCTATTGGCAACAATAAAAGTTTTTTCATCATACAAATCGACTTGAGGCCAAATTACTTTCAAAAATTCAAAAAATGACAAGGAAAATGAAAGGAGAATAATCAGAAAAAAAGCGATTTTTATTCATGGAAATGATTTCCATTCACTAACCCTTTACAATTAAACTAATTAATAGAAAATATACTTTATGTTTACGAAACAAATTAAAAAAGCGATAGCGACGTTTATAATTGCTATGGTAGCAGTAATATCGGCAACTTTGCAGGCTGACGATTATAAAATCGATATCCAGGTGGACTTGAGTGGCGTCAATAATCCCAATTTGAAAGCATCTGACTTCAAATTTCTGGTTAAAGGAAATAAAATCGGCAATGCCAATGACAGTTTCATGAAATTTAACCAGGATGGCACTTTCAACAGTATCGTAGACGCGAAAATGGGCGACAAGTCGGAGGATTTTTCCATATCACCGACCCCGGTCAAAAATGTGATAACATTAAAAAATGTTCCGCAGTTCTCCGGCAGGATGTACATTTCGATAAAATATCCGATGCTTTTGCCTGTTGTAACTGATAAAGACAGTCATATCAAGGTAACTGATCCCGCCCCCGGCACAGATGACAGCAATTACAAAACCATATATGACAAAGTGGAACTTACCTTCCTTGAAACAGACGCTAACACTAAAAAGGCAACTGTCTGGGCCAACACCACCGCAGTTGACTTTATCTCCCTTCCTATCGGCGTACAGATGTATGACAGCAAAGGTAATTCCCTTTCCGATATGGTTGGCATAACCACGAAAAGGGACGACTTCAACAGCAAATGCCTTACTGCTTTTTCGACGGGCAATATGCCTGACGGCTCCAATGCCGGCACCGTTTCGCAGGAATGGAAAAAGTGCGTAATAACAACCCCCGTTGGCGCTAAACTAGTGTTTAATTGCGTAAGTTAGAGATAGTATCTCTGATTTGAGAACCTCGTACTTCACGCTTGCGCCATTTGAAAGGTTTCGGAGAATATCCCTCGATAAATTTTTCAATAGCTCCTTTTAGCGCGGCCTTATTATCATGACTTGCGCCCCGTAAAACTTTGCGGCTCATAATGCCAAACCATATTTCAATCTGATTCAGCCAACTTGCGGAAGTTGGAGTAAAATGGAAATGCACATTTTTATGTTTGTTCAGCCATTCAGTGTTCTTCTTATGAATACAATAATTATCGAGAATGACATGAAATTCAACAGTATCTGAATTGGGATAATCTGCGAGAAGTTCATCCATAAACTGCAAAAAATCACTTCGCTTTTTACGTTCAGTTATTTTGCCTCTTACAACTCCGGTTGCAACTTCTAAAGCGCCGAATAAATTTAATGTTCCATTCCTGCGATACGTGCTTTTGTATGCTCTGACAATTTTTCCATTGTCAGAATGCACGTATCCAGTTGTTCGCGACAACGCTTGCATGCTTGGCTTTTCGTCAATACTTATAACCAGCGCATTATTCGGTGGATTTAGATACAATCCGACAATATCGGCGGCCTTGACAGCAAATTCAGGGTCCGTACTTACGCACCAGCTTCTCTGGCGACTCAAACATATACCGTTTTTCCGAAGGAAGCGCCACACCGCATCATCTGAAATTCCCAACGCCAGCGCCAAAGTGCCGCCATCCCAGCGACTCATTCCGTTCGGAGGTTTTTCATCAAGCTTCGCCAGAATTTTGTCTCCCGTTTTTTTATCATAAACAGGCGGACGCCCCGCCCGCGGTTTATCATCAAGCGCCTTTAGCCCATCGCAAAGAAACCTTTTGCGGTATTCCGTTACCGTGTTGGGCATGATATCGAATTTTTCCGCCAAGTCTTTCCCCTTAATTCCATCCGCACACCCAAGTATAACCTTGGCCCTTAATACCCTGCGTGCCTCTTCGGTCTTGCTTGCCGCAATCCGCATAAGCTTCAGGCGAACATCTTTTTCTATTTTCAGTACTGGTGTTTTTCGTGGCATAGATTC
>MHBF01000164.1:0-13543 GCA_001803225.1 Lentisphaerae bacterium GWF2_44_16
CGTATTTGATGCTGTTTGCTGTCGCTGTCTTGAGAGCTTCGAGCTGGAAATTGCCAACAGCGGGGTATGCCATTATTATGAAGCCGCTACAGAGCGCGAACTGGACATAAGCGGGGATTTACGTGAGGATATTCTTGTTGATATCCCGCAGAATTATATCTGTTCTGAAGATTGCAGGGGCCTTTGTCAGTTGTGCGGCAATAATCTGAATGTGAAAACATGCAGTTGCAGGGAGGACGCCCCCGTAAACGATGTTTGGAAAAATTTGGATGATTTGGATGTTGAAAGATAGAAAATCGCTGTTATCTTAACAGCTTTCTTATAATTAAAATATGATAATTCAGGAGAATGACAATGGCTGTTCCAAAGAGAAAAACGTCAAAAATGAAGAAACGTATTCGCAAGGCGGCGAACCGTTATGAAGGCGTTCAGGCTACTTTCTGCACAAACTGCGGGAAGCCGCTTATGCCTCACAGGGCATGTAAGGCCTGCGGAATTTATAAGGGAAAACAAGTTTTAACTGTTTCTGAATAAGGCTATGATGAGAATTGCTGTTGACGCGATGGGGGGCGATTACGCGCCGGGGGCTGTTATCGAAGGTACAGCTCAGGCACTTCGCGATTTCCCGGATATTGAGATTGTCCTTGTAGGGCATCTCGAAAAGATATCTTTCTATCTGGAAAAATATCGCATAAGCTCGCATCCGCGCCTCAGACTGGTACATGCCGAAGACGTGATTGAAATGGGTGAACCCTCAACAGTCGCGCTCAGGTCGAAGAAGAAATCGTCCATGACCATTGCCGCGTCACTTGTCAGTGACGGTGAAGCGGATGCCATTGTCAGCGCCGGACACACGGGCGCTGCTGTCGCCGCCACTAAAGTCATAGTAAGAACACTTCCGGGGGTCGAGCGTCCGGCGATTGCCGCGATTATGCCGGCTGCCGAAGGCAAATTCATACTAGTTGACGCCGGGGCCAATACTGACTGCAAGGCCTTGCATCTGGCGCAGTTTGCCGTTATGGGGGAGGCTTACTCACATCTTGTTTTCGGTATTGAAAAACCCAAGATAGGCCTCTTGAGCGTTGGCGGTGAGGACATGAAGGGAAATGAGCTTACCAAAGAGACTTTTAAAATATTGTCGAAAATGCCCATAAACTTTGTGGGCAATGTCGAGGGACATGATGTTTTTGCCAGGACTGCCGATGTAATCGTATGCGACGGCTTTGTTGGGAATGTCCTCCTCAAAGCCAGTGAAAGCCTGGCTATGGCTACGGTTCATTGGATAAAGAACGTCTTCAAAAAGAACGCTGTCCGAAAGACCGGCGCGATGTTGGCGAGAAACGCTTTCCGCGACCTGAAGGCTATCGGCGATTTTGAGGAATACGGCGGCGCGCCTCTCCTTGGCTTGAATGCCATATGCGTTATCGGGCATGGCGCCTCTTCTCACAAGGCCGTGCGCAACGCCATAAGGGTTGCCGGGGAATTTGTCAAGTTCGGGCTTAATGACAGAATTGTGAACGGAATTACCGAAGCGGGCATTGCTATTGACAAACAGCATGCCGAAAATAAAACTAACCTATAAATTTATCAGGAGCAGAGATGGGAATAAGGATTGTTGGCATAGGTTCATATACCCCGGAGAGGGTTTTGACCAACAAAGACCTTGAAAAAATGGTCGATACCAGTGATGAATGGATAAGCACACGCACGGGTATAAAAGAGCGCAGGATTGCGGCTGATAATGAGTTCACCTCTGATCTTGCCGTCAAGGCCGCGCAGAGGGCAATGGAAATGGCCGGCGTTTCTCCTGAAGAGATTGATGTCATAACTGTCGCGTCCATAACCAATGACAGGGTTTTTCCAAGTACCGCATGCTTTGTTCAGAAAAAAATCGGTGCCGCCAATGCCGTCTGTTTTGACGTGCAGGCCGCCTGTTCGGGGCTCCTCTACTCTCTTGAAGTCGCTAATAACATGTTGAAAGGTTCCTCCAAGTATAAGACTTTTCTTGTTATAGGAGCTGAAAAACTTTCGACAATCGTTGACTGGCAGGACCGTAATACCTGCGTCCTTTTTGGTGATGGGGCTTCTGCTCTGCTTCTGAAAAAGACCGATGACGACAAGGAATGTATTTTGTCAACGAATCTCGGTTCCGATGGTAATTATACAGATATACTGCATCTTCCGGCCGGCGGTTCAGCCATGCCGGCTTCACATGAGACAATTGACCAGCGTCTCCATTATCTGAAGATGGGCGGCAGGGAAGTTTTCAAGCTTGCTGTAAACGCCATGGTCAGTTCCTGTCATAAGGCCCTCGCTGAAGCGAATGTCAAAGCATCTGACTTGGCTTGGCTTGTTCCGCATCAGGCTAACCTCCGTATATTGCAGGCTGTCGCTGAACGCCTGGAAATGCCTGTGGATAATGTGTATGTGAACGTCAATAAATATGGCAATACATCCGCCGCCTCCATAGGCATAGCTCTTGATGAAATGCTCAGAGGCGGAAAAATACATAAAGGCGACCTGATATTGCTTACCGCTTTCGGCGGAGGGCTTACCTGGGCCTCCACCCTTCTCCGCTGGTGTTAGGTTTTATCGCGCTCTGTCCAGTATGTAAACGTGCGGTTCATATCCGGTGAATTCATCGCTGAAAGTTTCATCCTTTACTGTTAGCCTGCGGTTTTTCTCGAAAGGCATGCTTATGGACACTGCTTTCGGTTTCAGCGTAAAGGAAGCGCGTATATTTTCGGTAGAAGTATTTACCGCTATGATATAAACTTTATCTTCAAAAGCGAATGCCGCGCAATCTATTTCCGGCTTGTCCGCGCTGACTTCGGAAGCATCAAGTTTCTTGCCCTCGATAACTATCGGATAAAGAAATTCCATTTCGTCGGCAAGTCCCCTGAAAACTGACCAGAGCTGTGTTCTGTTTTCGGGAATGCCGTCATGTCCCATGTGGAACACTATTCCGTTTGCTCCGTGCGTTATTGCCAGGTAAGCGCCAACGCGTATATTTTCCGCCGTACGGAATTCATGATGCGGTATTGACGCCCCTATCCACCAGATGAGGGGTTTACCGGCTGCGCATTTTTTTGCCTCGCTTATGTCGGCAATAAAGTTCCTTATCAGATTTTTGTGATAGGAAGAGTCCCGTGACGCTATTTCGACCACATCGCAGAGACCGTTAAAATCATTCAGCTTTGCGAGATGATCGCACTGGACTGATACAGATATGCCGGGGAATTTTTCCTTTATGTGCCTGTAGAATTTTTTATATTCGGCGGCATTGTCAAGTTCTTTCAACTCCGCTGTGCATATCTTTATAGTGAGTTCATATTGGAGTCTGCGGAAAATGTAATTTCCTTCTGTCGAAAGGGTCTTGTCCATACTGTTAAAGCATTCCTTGTCGGAGGGCTGCCTGTAGTGGGTAAACGGGATTCTGACTACTTTTGACGGCAGGCCGCAGGTATCGAAGAGCGGGGCGTTCGCGCGGGCCCCGCTTGTTCCGTATTTTACATTGAATGATGATTTCTCCAACGGGGATGCCGCTGTTTTTGACGCAGTGCGCATGAAAGGGAAAAACACTTTTCCGTTCATCATGAAAATACTTCCCGATATTTTTATATCCTGCTTTTCTGGAAGCGGATTTTCAGCGGAAATGTCGGCGATGAAAAAAACTTTTCTATCTGAGGAAATAAGCCTGCCGCTTTCGTCCATGCAGTTTGAATTGATAATATAACGTCCGATAGGAAAATCAGCGATATTGAATGAAATGCTTTTTACTTCCCGTCCGACGGATTTCTTATCAAGAGTTTTCTCGTCATCTGAAAGAATAAATTCTATTCTGTCTGTTTTTTCCGGGAGATTTTCGATATTCACTGAAAGGGCCTTCTGTTCTTTGCCGCAATGATACAATTCCGGCGTTGCCGCGAATTTCGCGTTTTCCGGAATGAAGGCAGTTTTATCTGTCAGAAAATCGGGAGAGGAAACTTTGAGTCGCAGTTCCCCGGATGCCGGGAGATTTTCAATGGAAAGCGATACGCAGGAACTGGCGTTTACGCTGAGTTTTCTTGCGAAATTCCAGTTTTTGCATGAGGCACTTACGCTGAATTCAACATTTTCTTTTTTGTTATTTCTCAGGAGAATTTTTCCGGGAATGCCTCCGGAAAACTGTTCGAGAGAGAAATCGCGCCCTGCATTTTGTGAAACAATCGCAGTTCCGAAAAGCTCCGGATTGTTGAAATCCTTCTGTCCTGTCCAGCTTGATGAATTTCTGCAAACTGACATGTTGCGTCCGAAATTCATTTTCCATGTCTTGCCAATATCTGCCGATGTATTCATGGCTTTTAACGGGATGCTGCCTTCAAGTGTCCAACCCCTGTCAAATTTCCCGCTTGCAAGCTGTATTGCCGGGTCCCATGTTACGTCTCTTGCATCGCCGCAACGCGCGGAATAAACACTGGCAAGGGCGTTGAATGCCAGATGATAATATGTTTTGTCCTTTTCATCAGGCATGATGAATAATTCAACGGATTCGTCTCCGAATATTTTAGTGGAATCATTTTCGCGTTTCAGAGCGCGCGCTTCTCCCTTGTTGTGGCATTTGAAAGCGAAATACAGATTTTTTCCGTCAGTACAGACAAAGGTCGAGGTCTGAAAGGGCGGCCATTCCCCGTCTCCTCCGGTAAATGCCGAGGCGCAGGCCGCGCCTCTCCATTCAGCTTCACTGATATTCCCGTCTATTGAAGGGGCTTTATCGGCAAGCGCTATTTGCAGTTTCATGTTTTCCGCCGTGAGATTGAACAAAGTAAATGAGATAAGCATCATACTTAGTAAAAATTTTCTCATCGAATATATTCCTTTATAAAAGTCCTGCCTTTTCACACCATTCAAGAGCGGATACGAGGCCTTCCTGTCCGCTTTTTGTGGTGCTGTAACCGAATGTTCTTTCCGCCTTGCCGATGTCGAAGGACATGTGTTCCAGAAGAAAATCCAGACGGTTTGTCCATGTGATATGGGGATATATCTTCATGAGTTCTTCCACTGAGGCGTGTTTTATTTCGGATTTGCTGTGCAGGTAATCCATTGCGGTCTGAAGGTAAGTTCCGAGAGTTATCGCTTTTTTTGTGGATATGACAAAAATCTCTCCGCGGATTTTATCCGGCGCGTCCAGGGCCTTTACAAACGCGCTTGCCAGATCATCGTTGAAACCTGACTGGAGGAGAATATTTTCACACGGAGCGATGTGTACAGTTTCGCCTGCTTTGAGTTTTTTGTAAAACTCAATATCGCGTCCGCCCCATAGTTCAAGAGGCACTCTTCCCGCGCCGATGATGTTGGTCGGGCGAAGTATGGTGATTGGAAATTTTTCGGTTTTCCATAACTCCAGCGCGCGGGCGTCCCTCACGCTCTGCGGATAGAAATTTACGGGTGTTTTTTCGCGCCAGGGATGATTTTCATCCGCCGGAAAATAGCGCAACGGCACGAATGTCCCCGTCGAACTGCACTGAATGACGTTTTCGGCTTTCTTCAGATATTTATGACAGAGTTCAACGTCCTCGATTTTGGGTACTGAATTTATCACCGCGTCATAATCAAGTTTTGCCACAGTGTCCCTGATGAAATTTTCGTCGGACTTGTCACCGTAAATCATCTCCACGCCTTCAAGCTCTACAACTTCACGTGTGTTTTTGCCGCGGCTTATTCCGAATACTTTATGTCCTGCTTTGACGCATCCGCGCGCGATTCTTCCTCCTATTTCACCGGTCGCCCCGAAAACAATTACTTTCCTTCCGCTCATTCTTTTTCTCCTATGTTATTGATTAAAACGCAAAACTTTTATTAAAAACCGTGTCCGGTACGCATTCGCTCTCTTTTCCTGTTCCGGCGCCTTTCACAACGGATTCTCTGTCTATGATTTCAGCGTCGAAAAAGTACTCTCCGGCGGGTGCTTCCGAATGGTATATATTTCTTATGATTTCCCTTCCTGTCTTCATGTACGGCATGGCTATAGCGCCGAGTGGAGGGGAACTTTCAAGGAGTTTTTTGTGGTCATTGAAAACCAGTACCGCGATATCGTCAGGTATTTTTTTTCCTGCCAGAGAAAGAAGCATGAGGGCCTGCCTGACGAGAGACGGATTTGAGATGATTAGCGCGTCAAAGGAGCTTTTTTTATCCGAGAGACGGTCAAACATTTCATCAGTGTTGCCCGCATAGATATAGTGTTCGTTTCTGAACGGTAATCCGCTTTCCTCAAGGCCGTCCCTGTAGCCTGTATTGGGAGGGGCGTCCTGATGATAAACATCAAAAAGATATGCTATCCGTTTCCGTCCCAGCGCGGCAAGATGTTTCACGCCGTTTGAAATGGCGGCCCTGGCGTCAATTCTGACAATGGCCCATTTTTTGAAGAGAGAAGGATATTTTTTTGACTTCTCGCTGTAGAAATCGCAGAAGACGACACGGCAATTTCTTCTAGCGAGCGGCGGAAGCAGTTTTTCATACCAGAAACCGCATACAATGACCCAGTCCCCGTCATTAAGGCAGTCCATGACTTTCCAGTCTATTTTATCCGGATTATTGACCTGCGAAACAGGGAGGCCGCGCACTTCAAGTCCGGAGAGCGCGGCTTCGCGGGTAAGTCCGCAGAGAAGTAGTTGAGAATTGTAAGTGCAGTCATAAATGAAAAAATCAGGGGACGGCAGGAGAAAATATATGATTTTAGAGGACGAGGGAGCTTTTCCTACATAAGTTCCGCTTCCTTTTATTCTGTAAACCGTACCCTCGGCGGAAAGCAGATTTATGACCTTGTTAACGGTCATGCGCGCGACCGCGAATTCCCTGCATAAATCCGCTTCCGAGGGAAGTTTCTGGTCGGCTTTCATCCCTGAAATACGTGATTTCAGTTCGGAATACATTTTTTTGTAAACAGGATAAGTTTCTTTCATAATTGTATAATATACAGCGTTATAAAAAAGCTGTATATACAGCTATGATACAATAAAAATCAAGCTGTGTCAATAGGAAAAAGAAAATTATCCCGAATTATTTCCTTGGGGCGACAAATAATTGTTACTCTCTCAGAGTCCGCCCTGTTTATTTTTTCCGGCAGCTTCCCAGCAATGAACGTTTCCGCGCAGATTTCTTCCCGCCGCGAGGGCTTTTTCCGCCGCGTCCCTTGAGAAGCCGATCAGCTTTATTCCTTTGTCCACGGTGTTCCGGTATATTTTGTCCATGTCGTTTAGATGCGGCTGAGACATGGGAACGGCATATACGCCTTTCATTTTAGAGAGCTGTTCTATGTAGTGGTCGCCCCTTCCGCAGAAATGAATCCCGCCGCCGCCGAAAATATCCAGGAGTTTCTGATCGTAAGGCACGACAAATTCCCCGTACATTTCGGGTGATATGTTCATCGCCGAATCAATTCTCAACATTATGTGCCCCTTATGAAGCATGTTCCAGTGTGTCGAATATTCTCCTTCAAACGGTACTATCATTGTCCATTTTTTCATCAGGGCCGTATATGTCTCTGTTATGAGAGAAAGGAAGTCTTTTACAAGTTGCGGTTCATCAATAATGTCGATGAAAAGTTCGCTTCCCCACAAAACCTCGCAGTTGTCCAATGGCCCTTGAAAGTCGGGGTGATATATCTTTATGTATTTACGCGCTTTCGGGTAGTCTTTCAATATTTCGACGAAGCGTTTTCCTGTTTCGAAAACTTTCGCGCCGCATCCGGTGTTCAAATCGGGAACACCTTTTTTAATCATTTCCATTATTGTTTTTTTGCCGCCATTCAAAGGTTTGGTGGTAGGCAGGGTATTGAGCTCGTCAGCCATGATGAAATCTTCCGCCCCGAGTACTGACGGGATTATGCTGGAACCGTAATTCGAGCGGACATTCATTATTGCCCCGCCGGCATTTTCAAGGCAATAGGAGCAGGCTGAAAACTGCTGGAGAAGCATCTGTTCCACATCAAAGAGCGCCTGGTTGACAGTTACCTTGGGCCATTTTATTTTCGAAGGGATTTTTCTTGTCCTCTGTGGACAGAATATATCCCCTCTGAATTTTCCGTCAGTGAATTCGCGCCATTCCGAGAGCAGTTTATCTTCTGTTTCGGAGTCGATTCTTTTTTCAAGGTCTTCCAGATATTTTTCCAGCATTGCCATTGTCCTTTGTATATTATAATTTGGATTATAGTCTTGAAATAATTTTTATTTTACTTATATTATATAAGCTTAAAAGGCTTGAAACAAGACCTAATATTGTGATAAACTTGGATTATTGTGATTAAAAAAGAAAATATATGGCAGGGTTGGTGGAGAACGGCGGGAAAAGCTTCCGCCTCTGTCCCGCTGGGGGCCCGCTCGGTAGGACATGCTGAAGTTCAGCCGTTCTGGGAGCATCCGACAGGGAGAATAGACTGGTTCAATTTCTATTGGGGCGTTGAAGGTGAAATCGGTTTTGCCGTTGACGGGATGCCGTGCATTCTGAAAGCTGAAGAGATATTTATCCATGTTCCGGGCACGGCGTTAACGCCGCACCGGATAAACGCGAGAGGCAGTTACCGATGGGTGACCTTGGACGGGCCGTGTGCCGGGACACTGCTGGAAACAGGCGGCCTGCTTCAGTGTTTACGGCGGCATGGAGGAAAATGTCCGGAGGAGCTTTTCAGGCATCTGGAAATGCTGATACAGGATGTTTCAGTAAGCGGAGAACTCAGAGCGAGCGCCGCCGCCTATGAGATACTGACGATTGCCGCAGGGAGAGGGCAGGGCGACGCTCCGGCGGGAGACTATGAAAATGAACTTGTTTCACGTGCGATCAGAATTATAGACGAAAATTACAGTTATCCGGGATTTAACGTCGCGCGGCTTGCGCTCAAACTCAAAGTACACCGTTCCACATTATGCCGTCTTTTCAGCAGGAAAACCGGTATGGCGCCGTCTGAGTACATTCAGCGCATGAGGCTGAAAAAAGCTCTTGTGTTTTTGCGGCAGAAAGGAAAGAGTGTAAAGGAAAGCGCTTTTGCCTGCGGATTTTCAGATCCCGCTTATTTTTCAAGAGTAATGTCGATGGAAATGAAAATGTCCCCCCGCGATCTGAGAAAGTCCTTATAGGATCATGTATCAGGGAATAAATCCTTTAGCTTTTTTGTAAACTGTGCGGGGTCAATGGGCTTTACCAAATAACCTTTTATCCCGAGAGACGCAAGTTTTTTGATCAGATCGACATCTGCCTTGCTGGAGCATACAAGCAATGGAGGAAGCTGGTCGCCAAAGGTCTGACGAGTCTTGATTATGAATTCCACTCCGTTCATTACCGGCATTACCAGATCTACTACTATCAGCGAAAAAAACTCAATGCCCAGTTCTGATATTTTATCTATGCCTTCTTTGCCATTGCCGGTTTCTGTAACAGCAAAGCCGCATTTTTCAAGAAGTTCTTTCTGAAGCCGCCTGATGAGAAAAGAATCATCGACAAGCAGCGCCTTGCGTTTATTCGTATCATCCTGTTGTTGAGAGGCAGGCTGTTTTTTTGCCTTTTCCGGGGGAACCGCGCCCGGGGCTTTTGTATTTTCCGCTACGGCTGCTGTTTCGTTTGTTTTTTCGTTCGTCATTTTCTGTTCCGTGTTATTCGTTAAATTCTTCAGACTTTTTGTTAAGAGCTTTTCAGCGTGTCAAAGACAGAGTATAGTATTTGCTGACAAGGGTAATTATAATCTGGATATGGTAAAAAAAAATCGATAATATAAATAAAAATGGCAAATTATATCCTGTAGCCTTAACTGTTGCCGGAAGTGACAGCGGTGGAGGCGCGGGGATACAGGCTGATTTGAGGACATTTACAGCGTTCAGGGTTTTTGGTTGTTCCGTGATTACAGCTGTTACGTCTCAGAATCCAACGAAAGTTTCCAGAGTGGACGCTTTGCCCGGCGAAGCTGTCAGCGCTCAAATGAAAGCCGTTTCGGTCTTCAATCTGAGAGCGGTTAAAACCGGGATGCTTTTCAACAGTTCTGTCATTTCCGCGCTTGTTCCGTTTTTTAAAAAACTCAGAAAGGCGGAACTGCCTCTTATCATTGACCCGGTGATGGTCTCGACCAGTGGAGCGAAACTGCTCCGGGACGACGCGCGTTCGATGCTCCGGGACAAACTTTTCCCTCTCGCGTCATGGATAACCCCCAACATACCGGAGGCGGAACTCATATCGGGGAAAAAACTCAGGGGCGGGGATGATATGGCGTGGGCGGCACTGTACTTTTATGAACGATGGGGATTGAATTCCATAATAAAGGGAGGGCATATCAAAAACTCATCTGTTCCGGGGATGGTAACTGATATTGTGGCATATAATGGGCGGCTTTATTCTCTGAGTTCTCCGGCAGCCTCCGCCGGTGAAAGGCTTTCTCATGGCACCGGCTGTACTTTGAGCGCCGCCCTGACCGCGTCTTTGGCATCGGGAAACTCATGGAGGAACGCTCTTGTTTCGGCAAAGTCCTTTGTTTACGGGTCGATGATTGAGTCTGTTTCAAGTTCTGAAACTTTCAATTCCATGTTTCCTCCGGTGAATTCTTATGAAGACTTTATTGATTTAAAGTCGTACAATTGAAAAAAGAGGCTATATTTCAGTATTTTTCAATAACGGGAATTAGATTTTTGAAACGCTTTTTATTAATAATATTGTTGTTTATGTCATTGGCAGATCCACTTTTCGCGGCATCCAACCAGATACGCTACACAACGTATCTGGGACGAAAGTACGTTTATATGCGGGATGTAGCGGCTTATTACGGCATGAAATATTTTATCTGGCAGAAAACCTGCGGCATATACAATAAGTATTCCAAAATCATATTTCATTACGAGAGCAGGGAAGGATCTGTAAACGGTTTTACCGTACATTTTCTTTATGCCCCGGTTTTTCAGAATAACGAGGCTTTCATCAGTGAAAAGGATTTTCTGCTTTTTATAGACCCTATCCTCAGAAACCGGGCCATTCCTTCTCACAAGATGAAGACCATAATGCTTGACCCCGGCCATGGCGCCCATGACAAAGGCGGCACAGGTTCCATATATCAGGAAAAAAATCTCAACCTCCAGATAGCGTTGAAGGTAAGGGATATTCTGACTTCAAAAGGATATCTTGTATATATGACCAGGAACAGGGATGTTTTTTTGTCCCTTGAGCAAAGGATCGCGGAAGCGAAAAAATGCCGTGCGGATATTTTTATCTCAATCCATGCTAATATCGCGGGAAAGTCTGCTATTAACGGGATAGAGACTTTTTGCGTGACCCCTCCCGGCGCTCCGTCGACTAATGACGCAAAGCCTGTTTACAAAAGAGAACGCGGCAACTATTTTGATGTGAACAACGCCCGCTTGTCCTATGAAATTCACAAGGCCGCCGTATCGAGGACAAAATCTTATGACAGGGGGCTGAAAAGGGCGAGATTCTATGTTATAAGAAATGCTCCGTGCCCGGCAGTTCTGCTTGAGACTGGCTTTTTGTCCAATCCCAAGGAAGAAAGAGCGTTGGGCAGGCAAAGTTACCAGTCAACACTTGCGAACGCGATTGCCGAAGGCATAATAAACTACCACAGCGCCCTCCGAAACAGATGAGTTTGGCTGTTTATTTGAAAATCTTCTTCATCAGAGCTCTTATTATATCAATTATGTCTTCGATGAAGTTTCTTTTTATTATTCTCTTGGGCAGGCGGGGGGAGAGGTTTCCCGCTTCCAGTTTTGGACCGCTTTTTATTTTTTCTATTTTTTCGGTGGAGGTTTTGGTGTATTGCTGTTCCGGCGGCGCGGGTTTTGTTTCGAGTTCCGGTTTTTCGAGTGTAGGTCTTACGACACGGGCCGCTTCTTCCGGATTGAATTTTTTTGTTGAGACATTCAGTGATGTCTTTGGGGGGGGCGGTATTGGGACAGCACTTTTTTCCTGGCCGGATGTTGTTTCGGCTTCGGGCTGATTTTCTTCTTCTTTTTTGGCCTGTCCCTCTATTTCATTGACCATATTTCGCTGATAATCAATCCAGTAATCATTATCTATTTCCTCAAAACCTGCCTCGAACATCAGCTCCTTGGTTGGCGGTGCGCATGGAACGTTTCTGGCGGTGCAGTCAACCCAGTTCACAAATTGAAGCAGGGCTGTTTCCAGAACATATTCTTCCGGCACTCCCTGTAAATGATGGTTTGCCACAGGCTTGAAAATGTCATCAGACATCTGCCATTTTTCAAGAAGCCAGCCTCCGGCCTGAGCGTGATTGATATGTATGACAGCTTCTTCCGCAATGGATATAGGAACCTTTTCGTCCGCTGACATCTTCAGTGCCATTATATATTTTTTAGGAGCAAATCTTCGCAGTATGACTTTCCCTATATCATGCATCAGCACGGTAAGGGGCAGATTGCTCGCGGCGGGAATTTCGTGTTCCTCCATGATGCTTGACATCAGTACCGAAGATGAGTAGGCGTGGTTCCACTCCTGTTCTTCATCTTTGGTGAAAATATCCATAATCGACGCGGAATAAACAACCTGCTTGACTTTCAGTATTCCAAGCAGGTTTACGGCCCTGTCAACGGTGTCGATAGTTTTTCTGAGCCCGTAATAACCTGAATTTATGAGCTTCAGTATTCTGGCTACGAGTGATTGATTATGGCTTATCGCCTCTATAAGTTCACGCATTGCCACATCTTCATCACGGAGAAGGAGCATGACTTTCATTATCCCCGCACCGGGGGTCGGCAGATTAGACATCTGACTTATCTTCTGGATTATCATTTTCTTCTCAAAATCCAGAGACTTCGTCGCAAAATTAGTATCCTGTTTGCTTATTGACATTAATTTTAATCTGAAAATATGTTAATGTTCCTGCCCGGAATATATAAGCATCTGTAAAAAATACTAATTTAATTGTATAGGAAATTGTTATTTGTTCTTCTTTTTCTGCCGCAATGAAATGAGCGGCAGTACGGAAAAAACAATGTTTTTTCACGGAGTGCAGGTATCCTGCCTGCTAATTTAATTTAAAGAATCGGCATTATTATAACGAATTGTTTTTGATGTGTCGAAAAGGAATATTTTTCATAATAAAGTCAATTGCGGCGCTCTTTTTTCAGAACCGGAAAAAGGCTGATTAAACTTTGATTATAGCTTTCAGCCTCAAAAACGGGCGTGGAAAACCTTTGATTGTAAACCTCAGATACAAAAGTGAGGCGGAATTATTTGTTGATTAGATAGCATAAAATCCTGTTCTGGGAGGGTATCTGAAAAAAGAGATATGTATAGCGGCTGCACCCTGCCACAGCAAAGGTATTTTCATTAACTGGAAGATATTTGGGAAGACTGTAAAGGCCGGTGACTTTCCCTGTTCTCCTGTCGATTATCTGAAGTGAAAGATAATCCTCTGAAACAGTAATGAGACTTCCCGCGTGAACGATGAGCGGCGCCCTGCCTGAACACGACCAGCGTACTTTGCCGTCAGTTCCCGCGGCGGTAATTATTCCTTCATGCGTAGAGACATAAAGATTTTTTCTGTCCATGGAGACGG
>MHBF01000164.1:13694-13842 GCA_001803225.1 Lentisphaerae bacterium GWF2_44_16
GGCAAAGGTGAATTTTGTCATTGCCAGTTCCGAACCCCACATTGTTTTGCTCTGCTGGGGGACTTTGAAAACATAATTAAGGTAAATAGTATCTTTGGCCTGCGGTATATTGGCCTCTCTGCTCCAGATGAAGTCATAAGTCGGGACA
>MHBF01000165.1 GCA_001803225.1 Lentisphaerae bacterium GWF2_44_16
TGAAATCATCAAGTCCTGCCTGAACAATACAGACGCCGCCGCCAAGATGCTCCTTATCGAAAAACTCGAAGCCATTGTCAGTATGCAGACCGAAGCCATCAAAAATATCAAAATCGACAAAGTTACCGTATGGGAAGGCGGACACAACGCCGATGGCAAAACTTCCACGGCAAATTTTCTCAGCGGCATGATGCAATCGCTGCCGCCTCTTCATGACGTAGCTAATATGGCCGGAATTGAACTCCCGGGATATCTCGGAAAAGTCAAAAACGAGGAAACAAAAAACGCTTCTGTTTCTCCTGACAAGGGTACTGTTCCGCCATCTCCTAAAAAATAAATCAGTGCAGCAGCATTAAAAAACCCCCGCAACTTGCAAGGTTGACGGGGGTATAAAATTTCATTCATCACTCTTAAACAGGGGCCATCTTTCTGCACTGTTCAAGCACTCTCATCTGACGGAGAACGCTTTCCGGAGTTATATGGAGAGCTTTCTTTTCTTTCAGTGTTTTATAGAGGTCCAGATAAAAACCCACTTCGCCGGGATTCTTATCGTCTTCGGCTTTCCAGCTTCCTTCGATAAATTTAATCTCTTCTCTATTATAACTTCTGTCGGGAGTGGGTTCTTCCTCCACTTTGCGCTTGAGAAGTTTTTTAGGATCGAAATATTTCCACTTGAGTTCGACGGCCGAACCGCTCAGTCCGCCCTGTGTGCCCATCACAATCCATTTACTCTGGGGATAAGGACAGGCGGCGGTAATTTCGACTTCCACAGTGGGGGATTTTTTCCCGTGCAGGATGACTTTTACATGATCATCAGCGTCACCCAGGGTCAGGGCTTTATCTCTGAGACAAAATACCTTCGGCTCCTCCTTGCCGAAGAGCACGAGTGACTGGTCGATGGGATGCGGCCCGGTATTGTTCATGGAACCGCCGCCGAATTTCTTCAATGTCTGCCAGTCCCAACGCCTCGAAAAACCGTGATACGCTATGCGGATATGGACTATTCTGCCGAGAAGACCGGATTTGATGACATCCTGTACTTTCAGAAAATCAATCGCGTATCTCGCGTTCTGGAAGATGGAAAGCAATTTTTTCTTTTTCTTCGCAATCGCTATCATTTTCTGAGCGTCTTTGAGCGAGGTGGCCATTGGCTTTTCGCAGACCACATTTTTCCCGGCGTTAAGGGCTTCCATGCTGCATTTGGCATGGAGCTTATTTGGCATTGCCACGATGACGAGTTCGACTTCCTTATCTTTCAGCAATGCCCCGTATGTTTTGTAAGTCCTGCAGCCAAATCTTTCGTTGGCTTCTTTGAGGCGGGCGGGATTTTTGTCGAAAACCGCCACAATCTGATATTTGTCTTTCAAGGGATCAAGCAGCCTTCCATGTATTCCCCAACCGCTTCTTCCGAGCCCCGCGATACCTACTTTTACTTTTTCCTTAGCCATAAGTTTTATCTACTCCCCTTTTTTTGGTTATTTTTCAACTTCTTCAATATTACCTGACTTAATTGATTTTTCCAGAGCTTCCAAAACCTGTACCGGTTTCAGAATATGTTCATAAGTTTCAGGTTCTTTGCCTGTTCTGAACATCGTTGTAAAAGTTTTAATTCCGTTGAGATATATTTCTTTATCAAAAACCAAGGCCTGACTTACAGGGCCTTTTTCTCCTATGGCGCTTATATGAAAGCCCGGACAGGCTTCCTTAATGAAATTCATAGTTACGATAAGGCCGTTTGAATAAAAAAGCTGTCCGGCGGCGTTCTGTCCGTTTTTGCTTAACAGAACAGATTTCACTTCATAACCGAAAGCCTTCAATACAGCTTCAACCTGATGAATCCCGTAGAAAAATATCCCTCCGTAAGGGCTGTGCATGTCGCAGGGACCATAAGACGCGGCGGAAAGTATTTTGCCCGCTTTGGAGATTTTGCCCATAAAAGCCCTGAAACTTTTCTGATGTGGTATCACGCTGAAAGAAGTAATAGGCGTTTTATTTTCTTTTGCGATCTCAAGGGCTTTTTTGCCTTCGGAAGCCCTGTAACAGAATGGCTTGTCAACGAATACCGGAATGCCTTTTTTCAGGAATGGCAGTATAGCGGGAAGGTGATATTTAGGATGCCTGTGGTCAACAAGAACGGCATCTATTTTCCCGAGCATTTCCCTGGGGTTTTTGACGATATTGGGTATCTGTCCGGCTTTGGCGGCATTTTTGGCGAATTCATCTGTTTCGCCCCATACATATTCAACAGTAAAACCTTTGATTTTCTTATCCACATTCAAGGTTTTGGCTATTGCGGCGGTGTGGCTGTTTTCAGCTCCTATTATTCCGAGTTTCATGGCAGTTCCTTTTTTAACTGGTTTAATATAAGTAAAGCCCTGGGGCATTTCAATATAAAGGGGAATTTAAATACATTTTAAAGTTGCCTATTTGCCCGAAGTCAGCGGGTTTGCGGAATGAAGATAATACTGCAAAGATTATGATTTCATAACGGAGTGATTGACTTGAGCGTTCATGCATATAAAGTATTGCTAAAGTCAATTAAGGAGGGATGAAATGGCCACTGTAACTCTTAAAAACAATCCTGTTGAAATTATCGGAAATCTCCCGGCAGTCGGAACGAAAGCCCCTGATTTTGTTCTCACAAAAACAGACCTTTCGGATCTAACGCTCAAGGATTTTGCCGGTTTGACGCTGATATTGAATATATTTCCAAGTATAGATACTTCAGTCTGCGCGGCCTCGGTTCGCAGATTCAATCTTGAGGCATCAAAGCTTGAGAATTGCAGAATATTGGGAATTTCTCTTGATCTGCCATTCGCTCATAAAAGATTCTGCGAGGCCGAAGGAATAAAAAATGTGATAACTGTTTCAGAACTGCGCGACAGTTATTTCGGAGATAAATACGGCATCAGGATGACAAGCGGCCCGCTCTCCGGGCTTCTGGCAAGATCTGTTGTCATCATTGACTCTAAAGGCAATATCGCCTATACTCAGCTTGTTCCTGAAATAACTCAGGAACCCGATTACGACAAGGCGCTTGCCTTCCTGAAGACTATCGCATGAGAGAACTTTTCAACGAATTGAAACCGCTTTTTTTTGACAGGATAAAGTTTCCATCTTCTCTGAAACTTCTTGTCCTTGCGCCGCACCCGGATGATTTTGACGCCATAGGCGTAACGATGAAATATTTCAGGGACAACGGAAATCAGATTTTTCTGGCCGTCATAAGCGGCGCGGCTTCAGGAGTCGAAGACAGTTTCATGGCGACACATCCCGGAAAAAGCAAAGCGGAAATAAGGGAAGAGGAACAGAAAAGCAGCAGCCTTTTTTTCGGGCTTCCTGAAAAAAATATAAGTTTCCTCCGTCTTTCGGAAGATGCCGAAGGCCATCCCGAAGAAAGTCCCGCCAACATGGAAAAACTGAAAACTCATCTCATGGAAATATCTCCCGATATGGTTTTCATGCCGCACGGCAACGATACAAATCCAGGGCATAACAGAACATACAGTATGTTCAAGAAAATCGCCCCATCGCTGAACAAACCAATTACAGTTTTCCTGAACAGGGACCCTAAAACCATTGAAATGCGGAATGATGTTTTCACTGTTTTCGGCAAAGAGGAAGCCGAATGGAAAGCGGAACTTCTTAGGCTCCACATATCCCAGCACCAGAGAAACCTGAACACCAGAAATCACGGTTTCGACGAGCGTGTCCTGAAAGTCAACAGTGAAATAGCCTTAAAATACCTCAAGCTCCAGAATGCCTACGCCGAAGTTTTTGAGATAGAGCATTTCAATTGAAGCTTATCGATAGTTTCCGTATTTTTTCACCAATGAGATATAATAGTCATAGGCTTCCGGTTCGACGTCATCTCCAATTGATGCCTGGCCTATCACAAGTCCGCCTTCGCGTCCCAGTTCAATCAGCGGCATTACATGGGCTTCAATCTCTTTCTTGTTTCCACGCGGCAAAATATATTTATTGCATACGCCGCCGCAAAAAACTATTTTTCTGCCATATTTTTCTCTCAGTTTGATAAGGTCAAGACCGCAACTTGGCTCAAGGGGGTTAAAGCCTTCAAATCCGGCGTCAATCAATAAGTCCAGCAGAGGGCCGATATTTCCATCGCTGTGGAAAAAGACATGGGCACATCCGGCTTTTCGTAGTGT
The DNA here is from genome assembly GCA_001803225.1 of Lentisphaerae bacterium GWF2_44_16. Taxonomy (GTDB): domain Bacteria; phylum Verrucomicrobiota; class Lentisphaeria; order Victivallales; family GWF2-45-14; genus GWF2-44-16. The sequence continues at coordinate 4,170 of MHBF01000165.1, forward strand.
CGCCAGCATTTTTTTGTAGCGCGGCAGCAGAAATTCCTCAAATATATCAGGACTGAAATTAGGCATTTTGCTGCCCGCCATGTCGTCGCAAACCAGAAGCCCGGTGTCCCATAGATTTCCGCGTTTCAGAGTCTGCAATGCCATCTGTGTCAGATGTTCAGCCATCAGATCGAAGAATTCATTGCAGAAGCTTTTTTCCAGCATCATGTCCATCAACAAATCTTCTTCGCCTCTCACAAATTGTCCGCGGCAATATAATCCTCCGATTTTAGCGAAAACATAAACACCGCGTTTTTTTTCATCTTGGACACCCTCTGGAAAACCTGTATAACGGCTCTCAAGATCGGCTGGTTCCGGGATGATTTTTGTTATATCACTGTGCTCTTTCAAAACACGATCGACCGTTTCAGAGAAATATCCATTTTTGCTGCGTTTGACAATCCGTCCCCATCCGTCATTGACAATATCATACTCGCCCTCGGTTCTTATAATTTTGCCGGACAAGGATGGAAATAATGATTCATTTCCAAGGTGTTCATGGACACAGCGCCCATAATAATCATCGGGATTTGCAGTTGCAGGCAATCCCATATACCGACTCCATTTTGCCGGAAAGTCTCCCCAGAAATTATCCCAGAACGGCAAATAATCCGGACGCTCAAACCGGATCGCTTTCATCACTTGTATTGCCGGAGCATCAGTTATGATAGGTAACTTCTCGATCATATTTTGAAATCCTTTCCCCTTGAAAAACAGATTACAATTCAATCTTTTTATTCGATGAAAAGCATTGAGAACCCAAAAATATGTTTTTCTCCCGGTTTTAATGTCACTCGTTTAAAGAGGGGCTCAAAAGTTGATGCTTTCTGTGTACCTGAATCCCAGAAGATGAGTCCGTAGAGATCTTCTTTTTTCAGAACGTCAAAATCCAATTTTGTCTTAGTCCATGGAGCACAGAATTCAATTTTGCAACTGTCTATAAATCCCATATTGTCAGGAGGAAAAACTTTTTCCAATTCATTATCCTTATCCTTGGAAAAGCGGAAGAGCTTGAAAGAAAAAATTCTTTCGAATTTCTGCTTCATCCCATTCTGAATAACATTCGCAAATCCTGATTTCCCGTTCCTATCTCCCATATAGCTCAGCATATTATGATATCTGAAGGAGAAGGATTTCTCCTTGTCTGAAGAATTCAGTATTTCAGTAGAAACGCTTATTTCATTTCCAGAGGACGGAATCCTGTAAGTTTTTATCATTTTAAGACCAGACAATTCTGTTGACTCGTCGGCAGTTATTTTTTTCCGGACTGTTACAGTCAGCAAATCAGGTTTCAAATCCTGTTTTTCAATGGTATAAGGCGTTGTTATCATATTCGCCGCTTTTTCCGGCCACCAGAACGCGTCTACAGCCATACCCAACTTGTCGTTGGCAGAAACTATTTCGTTTCCGTCAGCATTCCATGAACTTATTCTTCCACCGTGAACAAGGTCGATAAGTATTTTTGAAATTCCCGCCTTTACCGCCATTACGGTATTTCCGTTTCCATCCTTATCAGCATTAAGTGAAATCATATCGGATTTCAAGTTTTTAATAAGCGAAGCATAGTCCTGCTTTTCTGCCGCTTCCTTCTGTTTTGCGTCGGCGAGATATTTATTTTCAAAATCCATTGCCTTTTTTATTTCAGAAATTCTGGAATCCATGAATTTTTTCATATCGTCCGCTTTGATCACAGTTCCGTAACCAACACTTGACGAATATTCTTCCACAATGAAAAATGCAAAACGCAAAGCTCCTATATGCACAATGATACCGTCTTGTAATTCCTTTGCTGACAATTCAACTTTTCCGTTGTCAGAAGCAAATGCGATTTTCAGATCCGGTTGGAGGATGACATATTTTTTATCTCCGTTCAAACCATTGATTGAAAGCTTTACAAATGCCTCGCCTTTCTGCCAGAAATTTCCAAGCGCTATCATCCGGCTCCCGTTGAGTTCGTATTCAACACCCTGCACGAGTACCGGACTATTGTTAAGCATTTTTAATTTTGCTTTGAAATTGCCGCCTTCAGCCCAGTTGCAGGAGGGGAGAGGCGTGAGAGGCGATACTGTGAAGCTGTCAAGGCGTTTTCCTTTAAATACATAGTTCTCGTATTCCGCTATGAGCATATTTGTTTTTGCCATTGCGTTCCAGTATCTGGCATCGTAGCCCTTTGGGAAATAATATGCGAGAGAACCTTCCCAGCCATTAAGGAAAAAAGAAAGCGTATCAAATGCCAAAGCTTCCGGTTCTGTAACCCAGGTGTCACATTGAAAACTATGAGGCATGGCAATAAGTTTAGGCTGTTTTGATTTATCTTTCACTTTCTCAGCAACAAAATCCTTAATGGCTCTCGCCGTTGCAAAAACTCTTATATGGATGCCTGTATTATAAACATAAGGTTTGGAAAAATCATAAAAGATATATGGTCCCCAGGGCTCCAGCACTGGCAGGTCATCTATGAAGTCAACAGGATTGTATTGCTGACAATCTTTGTTTCCATTTTCCGTTAAAAAACTCCATGCTATCTGAGGTACGAAATGGGAATCTGTTCCCGCTTTTCTGCCGATATCATTGATATTTTTCTCCAGCGTTGAGACCAGTCTAGCATGTTGCCAGCTTCTGAACTTTACCCAGATATCACGATACTTCAATATGATATCTTTAGGCCATGCGGCATTGATTTCATTTTCCGACAAAGCAGAATATTTTATAAATTCCTTTTTGCAGTTCTCGCAGAAGCAGCCTTTGAAATTAAACATGTGAGGTTCCCAGTTAGGCATGATTTCAGATGCCCTTTTATTTTTTACCAGCACATCCTCTATCAATTTGAGAATGCTTTCCCTGAAATAAGGGCCCTCATTATAAACTTCAATGGGGCATATTGCCTCATACTTGCCATAGAGTTTTGGTACCGTGCCATCCTGGAAACGGAATTTGGCGTTTTCCGGTTTCGGGTCAATGCCAAGCCTGTAGCCATCGCAAAAGCAGGGTAGCGGATTGTATATTTTAATATTTCTATTGAAAAATTCCTTTGCATTTTCAGGAGTAAAAGAACAGTGAATCGCGTTAAATCCGGCATCCTTGTAAAACGCGGACAATTTGCCGATGTTGTTTCTATCCTGATAATCAAAATCTTTTCCGACTTCAATACCCGTCTCAAAGAGAGATGGGGTTTTTCCGTTTATATACGGAATTATCCTGATATTGAATTCCATGGGATTTGTTTTGTAATCCTTATCTTCATACCAGTATCTGCCTTTACAAATCTTTCCGGTAGGCAAAGATGTCTCCATAAGAATGTAAATGGAATCCCATGTCCCGTATTTATCTCTGAAAAAACTCTGCCTTACCGGCGCTATGTCTATTCTGTATCTGAGATATTTTTTCCCGTTACAACCAAATTCTGTTTTCTCTTTTATCTTCATCGGGGCCTTTGGCTCGAGCGGAATTATTCCTTCGGGAACTTCCAGTATAAGTTCAGGTTTTTCCACCTTCACTTCTTTCTCATTTCTGCACGAAAAGGACAGTATGCCGACTTTTCCTGACGTCATGCAGAATATATTATCCAGAAATGAAAACGGAATGAGCCTGACCGTTACGCCTGACTCCGCCATTCCCTGTTTAAGCTCCAAGTCACTGAACGCCAGTTCGCCGCATCCGTAGAGCTTAAAATATATGAGCAGGCTTTTTGTCCCTTTGGGAGCAATAAACGTGAGATTGTTTCTTTTCCATGAGACTGTTTCGTCAAGAAAAAATTCAAATGTCTTTAAATTCTTTTTATCGGCCTGTAAGCATAACACGGTTATGTCAAGAAAATTCGTGTCGGGAACAGGTAAAAACTTGCCCCTGTAGTTGAAGCTCAACACGTACTTTGTATTTTCACTCTGTTCCCCGATGTCAACATTGCAGGAATAATAATTTGATATCTGCGGATTTTTGCCGCCTCTCAATTTAAACGCCTCTTCCGGAGTCGAAATAAATATTGCTTTTTTACCGTTTTCCTCTATTACTTTTCTTACAGTCAAAGGGTCAATTTGTTTTCTGAGCTCTTCTCTTGTACTGTCGTGTACATGAAATTTAGAATACCAGCCCGCGGGACATAAAGTTTTTTCATCGACTTTGGAGAAATCGCTGTTCGGCAGAAGATTTCCCCCTCTCGTTCCAATATTTTCCTCTATTGTCCTTGATGAAAAATCCACGCTTACGCCGCCGGGGTCAAAAATCCATGTAAGTTTTTCATTGCCGTTTACATCATATACAAAGCAGGCGAACGAACAGATTATTAATGTAAATAAGGAAAACTGGAAACATTTTTTTGATGGATACATAAAACACCTTTTTATTTTGAAATTATTTTCAATTGGAGGCGGAGGTTGTGTTTTCTTCAATTTTGAAATTATCAAAATCGCAGTGGCCTTTAAAGCTGAAAGCCACTCTGACAATAAACTCATTCCCGAGGGTCGGTATATCAAAAGAATATGTTTTCCATTCTTTTTCCGTTAAATCAAATGTACCTAAAATTTTATTATATCCCGCCCACGCTCCGGTTGCTTTTTTATAGATGAAAGCCGTAACGATTATTTCAGGGTTGGAACCTTCATGCTGCCCGCCTTTTGCTGAAAAAGAACATTTATATTGATGTCCCCAAAAAGGATTCTGAGTATAGATTGTGGCGTTTTTCTTCGCTTTTATCTCCAGATATCTTCTGCCGTCTGGGGCTGTATTATTTTCCGCAAACGAGAAAATTCCAGGTGATGAATCCCCGTCAATGGTCCATCCTTTGGCCCAGCGATTGACATCGAACTCAAAGACAAAACCTTTTTTAGAAAGTTTTCCAGCATTTGCCAAAAGCATATCTTCCTCAAAAGAACCATTTATCGCCAGGTTTTGCGCAAAGGCAGAAACTCCTGTGATAAAAATTAATATTCCGCTTAGTTCAAACAGTTTTCTCAATGACATTTTGATCTCTCTTTCTTTGGTGTTTAATATTTAAATTCCTTTTTGATTAAGCTCATACTTCAGCCAGCTGTAAAAGGAATCCGCAATCTGGTAATAACCTTCTTTTGCGGGATGAACACAATTTGCATCCCTTATGATTCTTTTAGGGTTCCGCGCGTTTATCTGTTCTTCTTTTTTAGGGTAATTGTTGATGCAGTCGATATTTAGATAAACAGGCACGATAAAAATTTCCCCTTTTTCCCGCCCTTTGAATTTTTCTATCATTCTTTCCAGTAGTCTATGCTGGTTTTTCCTGTACTGCCACCTTGTCTGTCCGCAATTATAACTCTGGCCGAAACCGTCCTGGGTCGCAACTGGAGGCGGTATTAAAGTAACTGCTATTTTCGTATTGGGCCCAACCTTTCTGAATTCGCCTATGAGAAGATCGGCATACTTGAATATATTGTCTATAGTCGCATCAATATTCATATCCTTTGCGTTGAAACAGTCATTCGTTCCAAGGAAGACTATTATGTAATCAGGAGCCTTTCCATTGTTGTTTTTATCACAATATGCCTTGAAATCCAATTCCTGCTTAGCGCTTTTCATGAATACGAACGGGCTGTTTCCCATCTTGTAAATACACGCTGACGGGTTTTCCACCCATCGCGTGCAGAATTTCGCCCATGTCCATCCGCTGTATCCTTCATGACTTGGCTTTCCTTCTTCAGAAGGTTTGCCGGAGCCTGAATAAGTCCCAATGAACTTTACTTCGGGATTACCTTTCTCTTTAAACATCCTGTACAGTTCTTCAGGATAGATAGACGCATCCGTCAGGCTGTCTCCGATGAGCAGGAGGCTTATCTTTTTTCCCTGTCCAGCATCCTTCTGAGAGACATAAACTGTGGTAGAGGCTTGGGCCAGTAAATGGTTCTCTGCATCAAAAACTTTTATACTAAGGGGAAATTTGCCAACATCCTTATCTTCAGGAAAATAACGCCATCTCTCCCGATCCTGCCTGCCGTGGCTGCAATCAACATCAAAAAGATAATTCCAGGAATTCGGTGCAAGTATTATATTATCAAAATAAATATTGGTTTCAACTCCTGATACTGCATAAACTGCTGGTGGAAGTAACAAATGCACTGTATTTTTTACAGACGCTGTTTCTGATATTTTATCTGCGGAAAAAATTGTGCATTGGAGCATCACCGCTGAAATAAAAAAGCTTATAATACCTGTATAAAGACTCGGCGGAGTGAAATTACTGTCCTGCAAATTTTTCAGGCCTCCGGCTCTAGTTTCAGTTCCATTCATTTTCATTATACTGTTCGTTCCTTCCTGTTTTTTTAATTTTGATTTGCTATAACTTCGATCAGTTATCATTCTGGTTTCCAGAAATCTGATTTCCATGCAGTAGGGTCGTAAGTTTGATCAGGTATTTTATCGTTTTTTCTCCATTCCGTATGGAAATCACAGAAGACTATATTAACTCCTAACGAATGCCTTAATTCCATCTGCGCCGAGCCGGAAGTTGTGTGATAACTTAAATCTGCTGTTTTCGTATCTGAAAGAAGACATGTCGCCGAAGTTTTTTTGAAACGTATTATTTTGCGGCTTGAAAATGAATAGACGCTTTGACTGTAGCCGTATCCATATTCGCTACTAGTGAGCACTGTTGGAATTCTATTCATTGAAGGACATAAAAACCTTGAGCGGATGATTCCGCTACTGTTTTTGTATATTGATCCTATATGCGGAGCCCAGTTAAAGTTTTGATTCAGGTATTCAGAAATAAAGCCACTTGGTACATTGTACCAATAATGCCCAGATGAGTCGTTATATGGCGGGAAATAATCATTATTATCCTGAACATACATGCAGAAAGCCTTCCCTACCTGTCCCAACATATTGGCACAACTTATTCTGCGGGAAAATTCTTTTGCTTTGTTCAGCGATGGAAGAAGCAAGCTTGCCAATATAGTTATTATTGCTATAACTACGAGTAATTCTATAATAGTAAAATGCATTTGGGGAAAATCTTTCATTTTTCTATCCTGATGATAAAAGTTCAGTTTCATAAAAATCCTCTTTTAAAAATTGTTTTCTATCAATGCTACGCCCTACGCAAAGCACAGGAACCTCTTATTACCATTTTCGGTTTCAGGTTTATTTTTGAATTTTCTATAGTCACACTTCTCAATTGTCTGCATGTCAATTCCAAAGAGACGCCGCCAAGTTCTTCAAGTTTGCTGTCAAAAGTTGTGAGGGGGACTTTTACATTGGAATTGGGCAACATGTCCCCTGTTCCGATTATGGATAAATCACTCGGCACTTTCAGTGATTTTTCTTCGGCCGCGCGCATCGCGCCGACCGCAATATGGTCTTCCAACGCAAAAACGGCCGTGGGAATTTTTTTAGCGTTAAGCATTTCTGAAAAAGTGGCGTAACCACCATTCTCGCCCCAGTCGCATGCACGGAAAAAGCCTTCATCGGCCTCAAGTCCCAAATCACTCATGGCCCGCATATACGCGGCATGGCTTATCGCTGTGCTTCTGGCATAATAAGGCCCCGTGAGAACAGATATTTTTCTGTGTCCCAGCGCATGGAAATATTTGATTGCCTCATAGGTCGCGCTGAAACTGTCAACAGTAACGCAGGATATGTCTTCGCCGTAGATGTCATTGTTCACAAGCACGAAAGGAATTTTATGCTGTTTCAGCAGAAAGACCGAGCTCTGCGGCAGTTCTGTCAGGACTATGAGACCGTGAAAGTTTTCAGTCCGGATGAAATTGGGGATGGAATAATTGCTTATACAGAAAGTCTTGAGATTGCATGGCGTCGTTTTTGCTTTCAGAGATATTCCCTTAAGGATTTTTGACATGTACGGATGGTTTATGTCGTCAAAATCGGCAAGCAGAATCCCAATGCCGGGAACAGATGTTTTGTTAATGTTCTTAGTCTTCCGTACTTTTGTTTCCTTTCGCAAATCACTTACTACAGAGCCTTTCCCCTGGACACAGTATATTATGCCGTCATGGGCCAGGTCTGAAACTGCTTTAACGGCAGTGTTGCGGCTGGTGGAAAACATCACGGCAAGCTGGTTGACTGACGGAAGAATATCCCCGGGCTTGTACTTGCCCTGTTTTATCTCCTCCCTTATTACATCTTTTATCTGTTGATATACCGGCGTGCTCATTTCCAGATTTTTTTCCTTCTCTTCTTGCATTTATGGTTAACCATAACTATAATTATACTGTATCCCATATGTTATGTCAAGAAAAAAGGGCAGGAAATTTAAAAATAAAGGCAAAAAAGCATATGTCTTCACTGAAAATTAAAAAGAAGAATTCAAGCATTATCATCAGTTCAAAAGCTTACGAAGTTTCAATAATACCCGAAAAACTGCTTGTGCTTCTACAGAAGGGACCGGAATTTTATTACGGCATGTGCATGCTCAGCGCCGTCGACATGCCAGGGAAAAAAGATAAAGCCGGAAAAATTCCGACGGTAAAAATTAAAAATACAGGCAAGAACAGTATATGTATCGATTTAATCTCAGACTCCAATTTGTGGGAAAGAAAAATACATCACTATGTCTTTAAGGAAAATGAAATTGAATATTTCACTGAGATATGGGGAAAAGGGCAGGTTGAGAGGGCTTATTATTTCAGGGGAAGCATAGGAGAAAACGAGTTTGCTTCAATTCCGGGCTTTACACAGGTATTCAGTCCGCAGGCCAATTTCATAGAAAAGCAGGAGTTTCATGTCAGTGAATACCATTCCATCGGGGCAGGCGATTATAAAGAGGCCCGTGAAAAAATATGGGGGTTCGCGCTTCATGGCGGCCCTCTGTGTTTTGTCTGTCACGAAGGAGAAAAGGGACCTTTTCTCTCGGCAGGCATTCTCGCCAAACCCGGCGAATATAACTTCAACGCCTTCGAAATTAATTACCTGAGTGAAAAAGACAGAGAAAAAATTCATGACAGCATAATAGGAACTGAAGCTTTTTCTTTGTCCTATGACGGTCATTTGAAAATTGACGGGAAATGGGAATCCCCGAAGCTGCTCCTGAGCTTTGCAGCCACCAAAAAAAGCGCCCTGAAACAATATCTGCACAGGCTTGAAAGATATGGAGGAACTATAAAACGTGAACTTCCGTATCCGGAATGGGCTTTTGAACCGGTTTTCTGTACGTGGCATGAACAGGTCGCGCTTGGAATGAAAAAAAATCAGCGTTCCAACATAGGCTTTCAGAACGCTGAAAGCAGTGATGATTTTTTCGAGAAGCTCACGCAGAAAAACTGTCTGAAATGGCTTTCACTGCTGGAAAAAAATAAGATTTTCCCCGGAACGATAATCCTCGATGCTAAATGGCAGAAGAACGTAGGCGATCCGGTCGCGGACGAAAAAAAGTTTCCTGACCTGCGCTCCTTTGTAGATGAATGCCATGCAAGAAAAATAAGAGTAATACTTTGGCATAACGGCTGGGACAGAAGCGGTGTACCCGATGATGAATGCTGTTTCCTGGATGGCAAAGCATTTAAAGTCGATCCCGCAAATCCCGCGTATCGTGACCGGGTAAAGAAATACATGGAAAGACTTCTCTCTGACAAAAAAGGATCTTATAATGCTGACGGTCTGAAAGTTGACGGCATGACCGAATCTCCAGTAGGCGCAGGTCTGAAAAACTATGGTTCACAGTATGGTTTCGAATATGCCAGAACTCTTCTTGAACTCTTATACAAAGAGGCAAAAGCAGTCAAAGCGGATTCCGCGATCGGCCAATACACGGCGTTTCCATACTTTGGCGACCTTTGTGATTTTGCCAGGACAGGCGATCTTTATTCGGTGAAAGGCGATCCGAATTCCGCCAACAGATTCAGGGCAATGCTTCAGGAGCTTGTAATGCCCGGAGCTCCAATAGACACCGATGGCGCCCTGAGATTCAACTATGTCCTGCCCGATAAGGACGTTTTGGCTGTACAGGAAGAAATCGGGGCCCCATGTCTTTATCAGGCTGAATATTTAATCCGCAGAAGAAATTTTTGTCCTCCTGATATTCAGGTAATGGATAAAGAAAAATATAAAATGATTTTTGAATCCTGGAAACGTTACAGAAAAAATTTGAGAGCGGGCAGTTAATTCATTAATCAATATCGCATATTCAGTTGATTGTTTCACACATATATTTTAAGCTTAAATAGCTTTGAACGAATGAAAGTTTATATTAAAATAATACATTAAGCGTTTTGGAGACTTGAATGAGCGGAACTAAAAAAGAAAACGGTTTTTTACGCGCCGGAACGGCGAAAAGCGATATTTCCACCAGTGAAAAAGGCGTTATTGTCAACGATCCCTTATATGCGAAAGCACTCGTTTTGGATGATGGAAAAACAAAGGCAGTCATCATCTCTATGGACGCTGTCGCCATTGGAGGAATATGCGAAATAGGGGATGACTTTCTGCCGAAGCTCCGGGAAAAAATCGAAAAGGAATTGAAAATACCCGCTCAGAATGTTCTGGTCAATGCCTCTCATACTCACACTGTGGAACCGATGCTGTGCAAGGCTTCCGAGCAGTTGAAAAGGACTTTTGACGCCGTCAAACTCGCCGCGAAAAATATGGAAGAGGTGAAAATCGGCGCAGGTTCCGGCTACGAAGACAGGATAATGATAAACCGTACCCTCCGCCTGAAAAACGGCAAAGGCTGGACAATACGCCAAAGCAACCCATGCCCTCCTGATGAGGAAGTTGAATCTATAGGGACGATTGACCCGGAGATAGGCATAATCCGCATAGACCGCATGGACGGGCATCCGCTTGCGGTGCTTTATAACTTTGCCTGTCACCCTTTAATCGGTGTTCCCGGCGGAACCGTCACGGCTAATTATCCCGGATTTGCTTCAAAGGTAATTGAAGAGACATTGGGAAACGGAAGTATGGCGTTCTTTCTGCAAGGTGCCGGAGGAGACGTTACGGAAGTACTTTATAAGGATGTCAACCGCTCCAGGGATTCCGGGCCCGTCGGAATGATGCTTGGATTCAGCACCCTTAAAGCTTTAAAAGGCATAAAGACGCAAAACGCTGAGATAAATGTCATTTCCGAAACTGTGGAATTTCCGAGAAGAACCGATATTCCCAAAAAGATTGAAGCGCTTTTGAAAGAGCAGAGCGAGCTCCTGAAATCACTGAGATTCACAAGCCTGAATATCAAAAACTTTATTCCATTATATATCAAATACGCATTGAATCCCGATTATCCTTCAGATTATTCCTATAGATATCTGCATGCTGAAAAAATCAAAGATAAGGGCCTTGCAGACCTTGACGCCGTAAACAGGGCGAATATGGAAAAATATCTCAAAAATATTCAGGCCATGGAAAAACTAACAAGAATAGAAGACGATATCGCTACTCTGAAAAGGCATCAGGCCATCAATGACGAAGCCGGAACTCCGACGATAAAAGCGGAAATCATGGGATTCAGAATCGGCGACTGCGTCCTGATAACCGCTCCGGTGGAAGCGCTGGTCGAGGTCGGTTTGAGAATAAAAAAAGCGTCCCCGTTTAAACATACCTTTATGGCGGCTTTTTCAAACGGCTATATGCATTACGGACCGCTTGCGGAGGATTATGGCGATGGAGGCTATGAAGTTACTGAGTGTTTTCTCGCGCCGGAATGGCATAAAGTTTATGAGAAAAAAGCTATCGGAATAATAACCGCGCTGAAAAAGTCAGGCGCGGTTTAAATAAAAACATAAAGAGTGAAGGAATTATGAAACAGATCAGGATCGGTGTCGTGGGAGTTCGCGGAAGAGGCGCTATGGCTAAAAACCTGCATGACGAAAACGGCAGGTCTGTAGTAATAGCCGGGACAGACGTAAACAAGGAAGCCCTTGAACAGTTTAAGTCTGACGTCAATCCCAAGGCTTTCGTAACACAGAAATATGACGAAATGCTCAAGATGGATGAGATTGACGCCGTAATGGTGGCAAGTCCCGATTTCACCCATGAAGAATATGTATTGAAAGCGTTCAATGCCGGGAAACATGTTTTCTGCGAAAAACCGATGGCGATAACGACCGAAGGCTGCGACAAGATGCTTAAAGCATGGCAGGAGAGCGGAAAGAAATTCATGATCGGTTTCAACATGCGTTACATGAATATATTCAGGGTCATGAAGGACATTGTGGACGCGGGTACAATTGGTGAAATAAAGGCGGTCTGGGTAAGGCATTTCGTCGGTCACGGCGGCAGATGGTATTATCACGACTGGCATGCGAACAGCAAATATTCCACCGGCCTTCTCCTCCAAAAAGCCTCCCATGATATAGACATGATTCACTGGATAACCGGCAAATACACCAAACGCGCGGCGGGTTTTGGAAGCCTCGACTATTACGGCGGGAAAAAATCCAATGACCTGCGTTGTCCAAAATGCCCGGATAAGGACACTTGCGTGGAATATACATATGCCCCGGAGCGTATCAACAAACATGACATGTGCGTATTCCGCAAAGAAGTCGATGTCGAGGACAACAGCACAGTCATGATGGAACTCGAAGGCGGCATAAAGGCCACTTACATGCAATGCCATTACACTCCGGACTACTGGAGAAATTATGTTTTTATCGGTACTGAAGGCAGACTTGAAAACCTTGACGACCATTCAAAGGTCATAGTCAAAATGAGAAGCAGATCGAAACGCTGGAAAAACTTTGCCGATCAGGTTTATGACATCAAGCCGGCTGAAGGCGGACACGGCGGAGCGGACCCTGTCATCTGCAACGATTTCATCGACATGATTTGCGACGGCAAGCAGCCAATAGCCACTCCCCTTGCAGGAAGAATGAGCGTCGCCACGGCATGTGCCGCGACTTATTCGATAAGAAACGGCAGCGGAATGGTGGAAATTCCGCCGCTTCCGAAAACGCTGAAAAATAAAGTGTTCTGATTTTCTCAAACGACATGGCCCGGGATTAAAAGTTCCCGGGCCCATTTTTTATTCAGAGAACCAGTTCAACTGTGGCCAGTCTTCTATTCCTGTATTTGCCTGCGGCGTTCCTGGGGTGCTCCTGCCTTTCTTTACATATTTTGTCAGCAACGCGGTAAGCTCTTTTACAATTTCAGGATATTTCCCGCAAACATTTTTTCTTTCTCCTATATCCTGTGAAATATCATATAGCTGCACTTTCGGAGCGTTATCAGGTCCTTCGCCAGGCTTCGGATAACTCCAGCCCCCGGAACCGGGACACATTTCCAGTTTCCAGTTTTTTCTTCTGATCGAAAAATTGCCGCAGAAAGAGTGATGGACAGTGGCTTCCCTCAAAGGTTTTTCATATTTTTTCCCAAGCCAGATTGGCAGATTGCTCACACTGTCTTCGCCAGCGTTGTCGGGAAGTTTGTCTCCGAGAATATCGGCGCAGGTTGCCAGCAGGTCGGAAAGACATACCGTTTCATCACTCGTGGAGCCGGGTTTGATTTTTTCCGGCCATCTAACCAGCAGGGGGATTCTGTGACCGCCTTCATAAATATCAGCTTTATGTCCACGAAAAACATAGTTTGGATTGTGCCCGAAGCTCGCGAGTTCCTTAAAATCAACTACTGGAGAACAACCGTTGTCGCTGGTAAAAATCAGTATGGTATTATCAGCAATACCTTTTTCATCCAAAGCCTTCATGATCTGCCCGACAGTCCAGTCCACTTGCAGACAGAAATCCCCGTATTCATTGGTGTTCGATTTTCCCTTGAACTCTTCTGTCGGAAGAATTGGCGCATGCGGGGCTGAAAGCGGAAAATAAAGGAAAAAAGGTTTTTCATCATCAGCTTTTTCCCTGATGAAGTTCACGGCTTTTTCAGTTGTTTTTGGCAAGACTTCTTCATGCTTGAAATCGGGGGAAGAGAAACCTTTTCTGTACCAGTCGTATTTTAGTCCCCTTATTTCGACTTCATGATCAGGAAGCTGAACGCAGCGGTCATTTTCAATATACACGTACGGCGCCATATCGAGGGAGGCACTGATTCCAAAGTAGTAATCGAACCCGTAATCGATCGGCCCTTTTTTGACAGGCTTTGCAAAATCCACATTGTCGGGATTTATATCTCCCTGCTGCCAGTTGAGGTCTTCCGGATTTTCTTCTTTGAGGGCCCAGTCCATTCCCAAGTGCCATTTTCCGACACATCCAGTATTGTAGCCATGCTTTTTAAGAAAGGACGCTACCGTCAACCTCTTGTCTTCAAGCAAATGCCGGGTATATCCGAGCGTAACCCCCTGTTTAAGTTTCGATCTCCACGAGTAACGCCCGGTAAGGATACTGTAACGCGAGGGCGTACAGACCGATGAGCTTGAATGCGCATCCAGAAAAATTATCCCTTCCGATGCTGTCCGGTCGAGGTTCTCCGTATGGATTTTCGAATTTTCGTTAAGACATGAAAGGTCTCCGTATCCCATGTCGTCAGCAAGAATATAAACGATGTTAGGGGGTTTCATTTTGAGTAACTCTTTTTTGTATTTTTAACTTTCTGCATTTCTATATTTGTTATTTGATATCCTTTAATTCAATTGACAAAAGTCGGGCATGTTCCTTCAGAATTTTAGCAAGTCTGCTTATGCTTTTTTCAGGCATCGATGAGCATGTCCCGCCAAGCGCCATGGCACCGCAGAAAACATTTTCTTTCATGGATACCGGAGCGGAAAGGCGCCTGATGCTTTCGGATTCATAGAGGACATAACCGTTTCTGAGAAAAAATTTGTAAGATGCCTCAAGTTTTTCGGCAAGCTTTTTAAAATCGGGATATCGGCTTAATTCAATTTTTTTACGTGTTTCTGAAAAGCCGTTAAAAATAAACGGGCTCCATGGATAAGACAATATATCATGTCTGACATCATTGATATTCTGCATAGCGATTGAATCTTCATTAAGTTCCTTGCCCAGACATTGCCATAAACTGCCATTCCAGTAAACAAAAATAGATGTATTTCCCGTATTTTGTGTAAGACTTTTAAGAACAGTATCTAATTTTTCACGTATTTTTCCGGCAACAGAATCCATTTTTATAAGTTTACTCAATCCGCTTCCCGAATAGTAAAGACCTGACTTAGGATCCTTAGAAATATAATCTCGTTGAATAAGTACTTTAAGATATCTTACGGCTGACGATTCGGGAAGAGAAAGTTTTTCAACTATCTTATTGAAAGCAATGCCGTTGCCCCCAGCTATTTCTTCAAGGATTTGCATTCCATTTTCAAGCGCCGGCGCCGGTGATTTTCCATTTTTCCTCATGACTTTACTTTCATATATGATTGTTGTTACTATCATATACAGTATAACACTATCATGGAAAATTGTCAATAGAGAAGACGGAAAAAGTTTTTTGTGACAAGGCTTGAGGCTTGAAATGTATACGATGTGAAATATTAGAGCGGGACTATATCCATTGAAATATCAATGGCTTTGACTGAATGTGTAAGCGCGCCGCAGGAAATGAAATCGACGCCCAGAGCGCCGATAGAGGGTATTCTCTCAAGAGTTATTCCGCCGCTGGCTTCGAGCTTGGCGCATCCGGCGTTGATCTTCACGGCTTCCGCCATTTCTTTGTTGCTCATATTGTCAAGGAGTATGTAATCGGCACCCGCTTCAGCGGCTTCTTTTACTTCATTGAGAGTATCGGCTTCGACTTCGATTTTAAGAGCTGGAAATGCTTTGCGGGCACGTTCGACTGATCTGCTAATGCTGTTCTTTCCTTCAAGCCCGGCAAGTTCCCTGTGATTGTCCTTTATGAGTATCCTGTCATAAAGCCCGATCCTGTGGTTTGAGGAGCCGCCGACGGCAACGGCATATTTTTCCAGATTGCGCCATCCCGGAGTTGTTTTGCGCGTATCAAGAATTAAAGTCGGATAAGCAGCAACGGCTTCCGCATAGCGTCTGGACATCGTCGCCACTCCGCAGAGGCGCTGAAAAAAATTGAGTGCCGTCCTTTCCGCGGTCAAAAGTGAACGGGCCTTTCCTTTTATTTCTGCCATGACAGTGCCGGAGGGACAGAAATCGCCGTCTTTAACAGCCGGAGTAAAGAATATGGAGTCATTGACTGCTCTAAAGGCCCTGCGCGCAATGTCTATTCCGGCGCAGACACAATCTTCCTTGCATTTCAGGACCGCTTTGGCGTCAATGTTTTCCGGGATTACGGAATTACTTGTGGTATCGCCGTCCCCGGCCAAATCTTCTTCGAGGGCAAGTGCTATCAGGGCATCGGCCCTTTTCCAGTCTATCGCGGGAAATTTTTTATCCATAACTTAAAACGGGGCCTTTACTGAAATATTTTTTATTTCCGAAGCTTTTCCGGTATTGACGTCAAACGAAATCACTACCGCGTCAAGCCTTATGTTTTCTTCCACTACTGGAAGTTTGACTGGCATACCCGTCCTGAATTTATTTATTACCGCCGGGATTTCCCTGCCGAGGACTGAATTAATCCCGCCGACCATTCCGGCATCCGAAATAAACGCTGTTCCTCCGGAAAGAAGCGTCGCATCGGCGGTCTGAACATGGGTATGCGTTCCGATGACGGCGGTAACTCTGCCGTTAAGGAAGTGGGCCATCGCGGCTTTTTCGCTGGTTGCTTCCGCATGTATATCCACTATAATACTTTTTATATTTTTAGGAAGCTCCGCGAGGATTTTCTCTACTGTTTCAAAAGGGCAATAGGCGCTGTCCCTCATGAAAACTTTTCCCTGAAGATTGATGACCGCGATTTCCCCTGCTGCCGGGTTGCGGAAAACGCCATAGCCTTTTCCCGGCTGGAGACTGCTGCAGTTCGCCGGACGGATGACATTTTTGAGAAGGCATATTTCTCTCTCAAAATCCTTTTGGTCCCATACATGATCACCTGCCGTGAAAACATCGACATGTCCGAAAAGTTCATTAATACATTTGGCGGAGATGCCGGCGCCTCCTGCAATATTTTCGGCATTGGCTATGCAGAAACTGCAATTGTGTTTTCTGCGGAGTTCCGGAACAAGTTCCTTTACTGCTTTTCTTCCGCCTTTTCCAACTATGTCGCCTATAAAAATAAGGTTCATTACGAAATATTCCTGTGATTATTATTTTTCAGACAAGTTCAGGATAAGAGTTCTTTTCTTTCATCCATAAGCCTGAATATGTCCTCCTGACGGACGGGCTCGTTTCCTATTTTTCTCGAATGAATCGCTCCGAAAAGCGAACCGAGGTACATGCTCTGCACTGAATTCGCGCCTGAAACTTTGCCCAGTGCCACTCCGGCAAGAAACGCTTCCCCGCGCCCGAGATTGTCCGCTTTCTGAAGAAGAAGACTGGGTATATGAGCGCTCTCCATATTATAATGTCCTGATTTTGACGGCCGTTTGAAAAAGAGGGCGCTCCCGTCGGCAAGGGTCAGATAAAATTCCTTGACTCTGCTTTCCGAATAAAGCCTGTCAACAAGCACTGAAAAGCCGCTTTCATAATCATGAAAGCAGGACCTGAGCTCCATTTCAGTGGCTGTTACAATGTCGGAATCATAAAATTTCTCAAGTTTGGTGCGGAGTGTCATTGAGATATCTGAAGCAAGCAGAACTTTTTTTGAAGCCGCTATTTCAGTCATCTCAATAACGAGGTCTTCAGAGAGAAGGCCATAACCGAAATCGGATAATATAACGCAGTCGGGGGAATTTTTAATTTCCTTTATATAATGTTTTATGATCCGCGTACGAAAGTTTGAGTATAACGGCTTGTAGGGGCCGTTTTCCATTTCGAGCACCTGATTATTATTTACAAAGTAATGGGATTTTATAGCAAGCGGCCTGTTGCAGTCTTGTATGTTTATGAACGAAATTCCGGAATCCGCTATTTTCCTGCCGTAAACGTCACAGTCATGACTGTCAATGTCCACCGAAGTGAGAAATGTCACATCCGCGCCTATGGATGCAAGATGCATGGCAAGGCTTCCCGAACCGCCCACAAACTGTGTTTTATTTTTGAGGGAAATGGAAAGCACAGGAGTTTCCTGGGCAATGCCGAGGCCTTCGCAGTATTTATACTCATCAAGTATGGCTTCACCTACAATCAGAAACTTCTTTTCGCGCGCGGAATTGAAAATTTCATCAAGTTTCTTTCTTTTCACCTCATATCGGTTACAGAGATAGACAAGCTTGACATTTTCGGCGGCATCAACTTGGTGGTCCCTTATCAGCTCAGAACTGGAAAATACCACATCGCCGGAAGAATAAGCCACTCTGCCGCCGAGTTTTTCAACGAGTTCTTTTTCCTTGAGGAAGCGCGGGTCTTTTGAAAGAGCATATTCATTGCCTTTGACATATATATCAGGTCCAAGGGCTTCTATTACTTCAACCCCTGTTTCGGCGGGCGCGATTGTGACTGCGTCGATTATTTCAAGGGCCGCGAGATTTTCCGCCCTCAAATCCTGAGGCATGAAAGGACGTGAACTGCCTTTCTGTATGCAGACGTCGGGGGTGATGGATACGACAAGCATGCCGCCCTGTTCTTTGGCAAAACGCAGATGGCGGATATGTCCGGGATGAACGATGTCAAAACATCCGTGGCATAAAACTATAACCGGCGTCTTGCGGCGGGCCCTTATGCTTTTTATATATGCTGAAAGCTTATTAAAGGGAATAATTTTCTCATCCATAATACCATCAGCCTCCTCAAAACATGAATTATTATGAAAATATATCGGCAAATACTGTTTCTACAAACAAGTAAGTGTATATTATCGGCTTTTAAATAAGAGCCTAACTGTACTGAAAGTAATATGGAAACAGAAGATATTCTGATAGACAATGAGAAAAAACCGAGACGTCTGATCTGGTTCATATTGAGAATCGCGATAGCCGCAGGAATAATACTGTGGCTTATCGGCAAAGGCTATTCAGACCTTGCGGAGGCAATCAGTCAATTCAATTTTATCTGGCTCCTTCCGTCTCTGGTTCTTTATTTCCTGCACCTGCTGGTATGCGGATGGCGCTGGAGGCTTCTTTTGAAAGTACAGAAGATTAAAATCACTTTTTTTGAATCTTTTTCACTTATAATGAAAGGTTTCTTTTTTTCACTGGTACTGCCCGGGGGCGCGATAGGCGGCGACATAGCCAGGGCCAGCCTGATAGCTTCAAAAGCTCCCAAAGGAAGCCGTTTTGAAGGAACGTTTTCAATACTTATGGATAGATTTGTGGGAATGCTGGCCCTTTTTTCCTTTGCGATAGTGGTAATACTCATATCATTGCCGATACTGAGAGAAGTAAAAGGGATAATGGAAATGGCTGTTTACGCTCTGGTGCTTGGGGCTTTCTGCGGACTGGGCTCGGGACTGGTGATGCTTTTCATACACAAACTTGAAAAGATAAAAGTAATAGCGTTTTTCATTTCACTGGCCGACAGGTATTCAAATGGGATGGTATCAAGACTTACAAGAACACTGGACGTATACCGTAATTCAGTCAAGACAGTTATATTGACCATAGTAGTAAGCATTTTTCTGATACACATGAACATGGTAGCGGTGGTTTATTGCATAGCCCGCGGAATATCTCATGAGAAGATAGCGCCCGACACAATGCTGGTCGCTGTTACTATCGGAAACACCGCCGGACTTATACCTCTGACACCCTCCGGGGTAGGCACAAGGGATGCTATTATGAAGACACTTCTTCAGGCAGGCGGCTTTTCAAAAGCGGACGCGGTGGGAACAGCCATAATATACACAGCCATAATATTGAGTTTCAATCTGCTTGGCGGCGTATTTTTCATATTCGCCTCCGACTTTGAGAAAAACATCTATGTAAGAAAAGAAGAAACCTGAACAGTCTTTCGCAAACCGGCGCTACCGTGGCTATTTCTACGATTATGGAGCAGCGACAAAATGGTTTATTCTATTTTAGCGTCCTGCAATATTTGAAGATCGGTTCTGGGATAGTCATAAATTCTGACTTCGTCAATTACACCATCAAAACCATTTGCTGAACCGTTGCCATAAGCGCCTATATATAAATCCTTTATTCCAGGGCTGAGGATAAGGTCCTTTTCGCTCTTTCCAACAAGCTCGCCGTCAAGATAGACTTTGAAAACAGAGCCGTTATAAACGGCCGCTATGTGATACCATATTTCAGGTTTAATCTGATGTGTTGACGAATTTGAAGACGCCTGCCATGTTTTTCCTTCTTTTCCGCCGCCTCCCGACCTGAAACAAAGCTTTGCCCATGAGATAAGCAGACGAAAACCCTTGCCGCCATTACTATTGGAAACTATTTCATACGTCAGCGGCCTCTTAAAAGAATTGTTCATTTTGATCCATGCTTCAATAGTAATGCCTTTTGCGAAAAATCCGTATTTAGCGGTTATGCCGGGTATAACAGCACACCCGTTTTTTTTAGTTTCCGGTGTGAATGCCAGAGCTTTCCCACTTTTTCCCAGAATTCTTTTCGCGTTCTTTTCATTGACAAGTTTTCCGTTGTTTCCATTCCCGCTGGAGTCAACAATTACGGAATTGATCTCTTCAAATTTCCAAATGGCTATCGCGGGCTTTTCCGCCTGTCCCAACGTCTGAGGAACAAAGGAAAAAAGCATCCAGCCTGACAAGCAACCTATAAGCAACTGATTTTTCATTCTGGTTTTCTCCTTATTTTCCAGTGGGGCCGTAAATTTCAATCTCGCAGATTTCGGAATTTTTTCCGTTTGCCGCCGTTATCCATAGCCTTATTCTGTCTGTTTTAATGGCGGAAAACTTATTCTCTATGGCATCGTCATTTTTATTTTTCACCTTGTCAATATCTTTCCAGGCCCCGTCAACAAAAGCCTGTACGGAATAGTCTTTCAGGCTCTTATTGAACGGATAAACAACGACTCTGTTTATATTCTCAGCTTTCGGAAGCTGCACTTCAATCCAGTCGGGAAATTCCCCTGGAGTGTTGTCGTACCATCCAAGTCGTTTGTCTTTCGTATTGATAACACCGTCCACCACATGCCACAATCCGCAGGAAGGCAGTCGTGAAGCTTGAGGATTGCCGCTTGACGAGACGGTTATTTTTACTCCGTCATTTTCAAGCATCTGGAAGGCCAAGTTGCCGGGTTTTCTTCTTGCCGCGTTTGCCTTGTCAATTTCACCGCAGATATCCTTTACCGTCTGTAATTTCGGGGTGTCTCCAGTAGTGTAGATATGTACTTCAAACGGCCCGAAATGATCTTTGAAAGCGTCTTTCGACAATTTTACGGAACGCCCTTCCGAAATCACATTCAGGGACTGCCTTCCGATACCCGGTATTGATATTTCGATATCCGAAGGCTCCATCTGCGCATTGCAGACAAACACATACTGGCTGCCGTTCAGTTCCTTAACCATCGATTTAGCGGTTTTCGATGACGAATTGACGGAAAATTTTGAATCCGGGGCAAGTATGATGTCTCCGATATATTTCAGTTCCTTTGTGAAAGCAGGTATGCCTATATAAAGTTCAGGATAATGTTCAAACGTCCTGTTGTATTGAATTATGCCCGTAGCTCCGCATATAAGGGCCAAGAGGTTCTGATTCCTTATTTCCTGATAATTCGGAATGCGATTGTTATTTCTGGCCCAATCGCCATAGTTGAAGCCCTGATGCAGGTAGGCAATTGTCTGTTTATGGGTACGCTTTTCGAAAATTTCCTTCATGCTTTCGACAAATGTTATTACTTTTGACATGTCATTGTGCTGTTTATCTTTCAGGATTATCGGGTATGGATGAATCCCGTTTATATCAGCGCATAGGGCATAATTTCTAACTCCTTGGACAGTGTCATTGTTAATGATTACCGGGTGATACGGGTCTTCCTCCGCTATCATTTTATATACTTCCCCCAGAGCGTTCGCATTTACTCCCTTTACTTCCGGTTCATCTGAGGTCATATAAGCGAAGAGTTCAGGTTTATCCCTGAGTTCTCTTATACAATCAGTCAGTATTTTTCTTTCCTCTTCCGCAAGATGCTCATGCCTGAGTCTTCCGCATTTATGCTTGATCAGTATCGCGAGGGAAATCGGGATATATTTTGAATCCGGCCTTTCACTGGTAAAAACCGCATAGTCGGATACGAAATCATCCGGATTGTTCCACGCTCCCTGCAGGAAAAAAGCTTTTCCTTCGATATACCATCTCATATCTTTGCCAAGCCATACCTCCCCTTTTTTAAACGGAAGCTTTCTTAATGGATATCTAATCTCGGCAAGAACTTTGCCAGACTTGTCTTTTAGGGCCGTGAAAATTTCGAGTTTCCCGTATGGGAGTTCAGAAACGGGAAATTCAAAACGGCTGACTTTTTTCGCGTTTTTAATTTCTTTTGAGAGTATAGCTGTCTTTTCCCCGGCCTTTGATATGGCTGCTGTAAGAACGGCGCTCCCGCTATCATCCTGTATTCCGACTGTGAAGACGACATCCTTGATTTTCTGCGTCTCAAAAATAGCATCGCGATACCATGGCTCAAGCATGTTTACTGTTATCGGAGTATAGCTGACGGGAAAAATCTGCTTGACGTAGTGGTAAGTTTTCTTTGTTACAGGGTCACTTACTCTCAGGATACATTTATAGTCGCCCTGTTCGGAACTTTCTATCTGATTCAGAGAAAGATTTTTAGTTTCTCCGTTTTTAACAGTGTCTGTTTTCTTGTGAACTGAAATTTTTTGTGAAGGTGAAATAAGATCACACTCAAATATTATTTCCCTGTCTTTTCCGGTATTATTTGTAATTCCGGCGGCAAAATCAATGTTCAAAGTACCCTTGCTGTTGGGGCCGGTAGTAATTTTGGGTGTCGCAATATTAAAAAAATAACTGGAGAAATCGGCATTCATACCGGAGAGCTCAGGAAAGTTCTCGGCAACATTTAAAGCGCCTTCCTGCGCTATGGAAGAAAGTTCGCGCTGGGATACTTTGTCGCGGCAAATATTAATGGCCCATTTACTACCTACTTTCGGATTAATACCGAGGGTATAAAAAGGAAGTACCAGTTCACATGACCAATATTTATCACCAATATACGAGGCGGCCCTTATTTCACCGTCCCACTTATTATCTCCTACAAAGCCGCCCTGTGTGCAGGCGCGGTCGGCGACAATTCCGTCCGCGCTTATTCCTATGTGATAATAATCGTTCTTACCGTTCTCAGGATCAATCATTATTTCCACGTGATCTCCTCTGTAAACATTTCCAGAGTCCCTCTCAATACCGGGAATTGTTTTAATTGAACTGATATCTTTTTCCGGACATAATACGCCGATATAAAGGTTATTGTTGTCGTAAAGGACATAAGCTGTAGTTCCAAGTTCTGAAAGCTTATCTGTGTTGCTAATGGTGAAGTTTTTTACAGGTACGGCTTTTTTCCAGCACGGGTCATCAAGCCTGCCGTCCATGACCGGAACAGTGTCTGTTTTTATAGCTTTAACATCTTTTTCAAAAGCCTCTGTGTTAAATCCAATGACAGCGCACAAAAGCATTAACGCAATTATAGAGTTTCTGGTTGTGAACATGGACGGTTCTCCTTCTGTGTTATTATTAAAATTTCTGAATTTTTAATTTCCCTGCGTGTAATCAAAAGCCCTGTATTAATATGGTGGCGTCCAATCCTATTTTTTCTCTGGACATGTGGGAAACATGCATATCTCCGAAAAGGAAATTAGCCGTATTTCCGACATGGTTCGATCTTATATTGGAAGCATAGGTAACGCTGTGAGTATCTTCCTTGCCGTTATCGGTAACCAGCACGATTTGAGTCGGAGCCTGCATCATCTTGAAAGAATGGTTTTTATAAGCGTCAGAAGTGGAGATTGTCCCGAGAAACCATTGATTTGCCATATAATCAGAGTAGGAATAATCCATGCTTTTCTGCGCCGGGCATAATATATTTCTTCCATAATAATTTCCCTTATTCCTCAGAGTGCCTATTTTTACTCCATAATCCAGTTGAGAGTATTTCCCCAAAAGCCCTAATAACTCATACCATGGACGGTCTGCATAATCTCCGCTCCAAAATTCAACATACGGCGCGTTCCTGTACATGGTATTTTCATTGAAATCCGTTGAATAATTCAGGAACGCGGTGCCTACCTGTTTCAGATTACTCTTGCAGAGAATAGAGTAACCCTGTTCTCTTGCTTTTTTCAGTGCGGGCAAAAGCATTCCGGCCAATATCGCTATAATCGATATTACAATTAGGAGCTCGATAAGCGTAAATTTTTTAGCAGGCATGTTTCAAATCCTTTATATTGGCAATGCACATTTCAATAACGCCAGCGCAGACATCAGTCCTTAAATACCAGCACTGTTCAATGACAGTTTTTCTCTTTTTGGAATGCTTTTTAAAACTTTCAACGGCAGCTTCAAAAGTAACGGGGTCCACATTATAGAGATAAATCAGGGACAGCGAAAGTTCGGACGCCAAAGGGACCAGAGCTTTTCCCAGTATTTCTCCGTTTTCACAGGCTATTTTCATGCAAACAGGGTCTTTTTCGTCCAAAAGCAGCCTGAATTTGTGAATACCGCCGCAATCTTTTCCACTTAATTCCCTATACCTGTTCATTGTGGCGGGATGAGTGATATAACAATTGGCGCATCCCTTATGGCCACAGGAGCATTTGACGCCGCCGGGACTGACGGGAAAATGAGCGATTTTTTTTGCCCATGCTTTAGTATCTGAAACAATCTGCCCGTCCAATATCAAGCCAAGCCTGATTTCATCAGGTATCTTTAACAACGCAAGATTACCTTGCAGCCTGAAGATATGCCGCATCCTGCCGAGCACTGCCGCAGAAGGCGTTATGGATATAACAGGAACATCGTATTTTTTTCTGAACTCCGAAAGCAACTTTCTGAATAACTTTACGTATTTTTGTTCTGTCATGTATTCATCCAGGCAGAAACCGGCATTCATTAATATTTTACCCGGGCACATCACAAACAGTTCTTCTATACATTTCATGGCATGTGCCGTAAATTCGGTATCAGTTTTATCTGTCCCTGAAACTTTCATTGAACGGGAACCTGTTATCAGGCGGTTAATATCCATGAGAATGAAAACCATATTGTCGTGAAACATTGTTACCCCGAGAAAAGCGACATTATTAAGATGG
>MHBF01000166.1 GCA_001803225.1 Lentisphaerae bacterium GWF2_44_16
AGGCCGGAATAATTACACTCAGTGTATTTTCTGACAATGCTTCTTTTGCCATATACGACTCCTTTGCCGGATAAAATTGGAGGCCGGAATAATTACACTCAGTGTATTTTCTGACAATGCTTCTTTTGCCATATACGACTCCTTTGCCGGATAAAATTGGCGGGCGAACTTTTCAATGCGATAGTCGTTTTAATTACCGGCCCAATTAAAGTATTTTAAGTAGGCTTTGACGTTGTCAACGTCTATCAATTAACCTTATTTTTAGAAGATAACTCCGGAACGTGGTTTTGGTTTTCAGACTCACCATGAACTTATTCCGATTCTACCTGAACATTTCGTTAAGGAATTATTTAAATATAAGTTTTTTCTCTTAAATGTCAAATGTTCAGCCGTTGTTTATCTGCACTGAAGAATCGTTTTTTTAACGAAGGGTGAAAAGAAGCCAGGCACATTTGTCAATCAGCATGGATGGCAAGGGCCGTTGTCTGGACAACGCCAAGATGGAGCGTTTCTTGTGGGCATTAAAATACGAAAATATAAAGATAATGGTTTATCTACATTTTGTCCTCTAAACCCAATACTGCTTACTTAGGTATAATCAGCGGATTGTTTTGAACACGGCGTGTTTAAAAATCTTGTTTAATTTTGAATACATTATTAACAATAATGCCTCTCTTAAAAATTTATCGGGACGGAAGTTGAATAATTGAAGTTTTTTTCTTTTCCTCCGCATTCCGGTTTTTCAAACTTTTGCAATTGGCCCTATTGCCGTCAAATGAGAAAAAAGATTTTTGTAAGCCGGCTTTTCAGGGCCGGCTTTTTGTTTCTGTTACGAAATATTATTACTTGTCTTTTGGCTTCGGAGGCATTTTGATAGGTTCGTTTTCTCCGGGCATCTTGGGATAGTCCGGCATGCCTATGCCTTTGACCAGGTCTTTTATGAAGATGGGTTTGTTTTTCTTCATGGAGATATTGGCCGCTACTCCGGAGAGGATCGAATATGCTCCTGAACGCTGGTCCGCGGCGCGTTTATACTTATCGACTTTCTGATTTTTCGGGTCAAAAATATAACCGAGCATAACCGGGTCTCCGCCGCCGTGTCCGCCTGTTCCTGTCCAGAGGTCAACAGTATAAGCCGGTTTCCAGTGAGGGAAAATCTTCGTCCATGTGCCTTCTTTTTTCAATGCACCGGGAATTGAACCGTCCGCGTTTATGTAAACGGTTTCCTGGCACATGTGTTCAATGCGGCCTTTAGTACCGTTGAAGGATATCATGAAACCTTCCCACGGAGAAAACGCGTTGAGAGAATAAGTCATCTTGACGCCGTTTTCGTAAGCTATTATTACGTTCATGCTGTCTTCGATATCTATCTGGTCACTGAAAACGCAGCGGTCACGAAGGTAACCGTCGTATTTTTCGTTGTCCAGGTAGAAGCTTTTCAGATGGACATTGTCCTTCAGGCTTATGTGAAAATTACATTTTGATGCTTCCGGGCACTTGGAACAGCGTTCACCTCTTTTTTTCAGGCCATAGCGTTTCGCTGTTTCGGGAGTATAAAACTTTCTCTGTCCGCAGGCATAAACCATTTCCGGCACTGATGAAAGCCACCAGTTGACAAGGTCGAAATGGTGTGTGGCTTTGTGTACCATGAGGCCGCCTGAGTTTACCTTGTTCCTGTGCCAGCGGCGGAAGTAATCGGCGCCGTGACTGGTATTCAGCATCCAGTGAAAGTCAACGGAAAGAACATTTCCGATAACGCCGGACATGAGAAGTTCTTTGATTTGTGAACGCGGCGGGGAATAACGGTAGTTGAATGTAACAGTACATTTTTTTCCGGTCTTCTTCTGAGTATCTATGATTTTCTGACATTTTTTTTCGTCGGTGGTCATGGGTTTTTCGGTTATCGCGTTGCAGCCGAGTTCCATGGCCCTGCAAATGTATTCGTCATGATGACAATCTTTTGTGGTAACGATGACTGTGTCGGGTTTCTGTTCCTTTATCATCTTGTCGAAATCTTTGGCAAGATAACCTTTCAGAGTAAGCCCGTCCTGTTCTTTGACTTTTTTCAAATCAAGATTAAGCCTGCCCTCGTTTATATCGCAGAGTGCGACCATCTGGCATTTGTCTTTAAAATCCCTGATTACAGCGTTGCGGAACATCTCATGGCGTCCGCCCAATCCGACTTGTACATACTTCTTTTTACTCATTTCACTCCTTTTTATCCTTTTTCAGGATTTAGTTTATATTTTAAGGGGTCTCAAAAATTTTTTCTCTTAAATCGTAACTGTTTATGGGGGCGCTCTCCCTGACCAGAAGCTTCGCGGGCAAATAGATTTTCCTTGCTTCCCTGTCAAAATTCTCAAGCTTGTCAAGCGTCATCTCCAGCGCGGCTTCGGCAAGTTCCTCCACGGGCTGCGCGACTGTCGTCAGAGAAACGGGCAGGTGTTCCGAGACAGGGATGTTGTCAAAGCCTATTACTTTAACTTCCTCGGGCACGCGGATACCGGCCTTGTGAAGAGCTCTCAACGTGCCCAGCGCCAGATTGTCGTTGTAACAGAAAATCCCGTCAACATGACGTGTTTTCAAGACTTCATTGGTAATCTTGTAGCCTGCTTCAAATGAAGAGGTTCCGGCAAAAGGGGCCAGATTTATTTCGTCCGTGCTTTTTCCGAGTGATTTAAAAGCTTTCATTATGCCGCTCAGACGCTCGTCGGGATTGTTTTTAGAGGCGTTGCAATAAAAAACCGGATTTTTGCAGCCGCTCAGTATGAGCATCCGCGCCGCTTGAAAAGTTCCGTTTTCACGGTTTATCAGCGCACTGTCAAAGCCTTCATAGTCGGCGTCAATTGAAGTCAGCGGTATCTTGCGCGCTTTCAGCAATTCAATATTTTCAGGAGAGATTTTTTCCACATGAGTGCTGACTATTACGGCAAGATATTTTTCTGAAACTATCTGCTGTATGGCCCCGTTCAATTCATTGTTTTCGCTCAGGACGATTACGCGGATTGAGCCGAAGGCTTTCTTGCCCAACCTGAAAAGCACTGAATTTCTGACAGCTGATATTTCAGATGGGTTAATTCTCGTTAAGATTGCCAGTCCCCGGCCTTTTCCCGTTCTCAGGAGACTTGCCTGAACGTTTGGCGCATAACCGAGTTTATTTGCCAGTTCGATTATTTTCTCTTTTTTAGCCTCTGAAACCCCCGGCATTCCCGAGAGCGCCCGTGAAACCGTGCTCACGGAAACCTTCATCATTTCAGCTATTTTTTCAAGAGATACAGACATTTTACGCAAACGTTATCTGTTTATTTTTAAGTACAAACTAAATTAATAGGTATAATTTTAACGCAAACCTTTGCGAAATGCAAGGCCCTTTTCAAAAATATTATGAATTCTTCTTGATTTCCTCAATTAATACACTATCATATTTTAGGTTATATCATAAAATGGTCACCGCCCCTCTTCGCAAGCGTAGCTGAGCGAAGACAATAAAAGGGTCTTCGACCCCGTTTTAGATTCTATTATGGTGAACACCCTGAGAGGGGACAGAGAGGATAAATCTGTCAATATAGCAAAAAATGAACTGGGGCTGAAAAGGTCAGCGACTTTTCCTTCAGGCGATCTTGAGACAAATTTAAGGGCCAGCATCAGATTTTTGGCAAGAAAAGGTTTTGGAACCTCTGGACAGGCTGTTGGAAAAAATCCTGATAAGACGTTCGATGGAAAACCGAATAGTATAGGTTATGCTTACCATGAAGATGATGAAGCATAAAATTGGGGTTTTATTGAGCCAATAGTTTTGAAATTGGCTCAACAAGTAAAATCATATTTCTTTTTCAGTTTGAGGCCGAATATTTGTCTGCGAGCTTTTTCAGGGCGGCGATCTGTTTGTCGCTGAGTTTTCTGCCGTTTTTATGCTGGTCGGCTATGGATTCATAAAAGGTTTTGTCATTATAAATCCTGCGTCCCTTTTTGACGGGCTCTTCCCAGTTGCTGACCTTGGACATGATTTCCAGATATTTGGCGACGGCTTCATTATTCTCGGCGGAAGCCTGTCCTTCGGCTTCTGAAGGGGCCGATATGTTGAGGAGTTCCCCGAGCTTTTCAAAGTCCGTAATCTGTTCTTTGTATTTTGACGCCATTCTTGAAATGACATTCATCTGTTTATCTGACAAAATCTTGCCTGATTCGGCCTGGGATTTGAGAGAGTTGAAGAACTTTTTATCATCATAAACCCTGGGGCCTCTCTTTTCGGGTTCTCCCCATTTAACGGAGTTAAAGAAAGTGAAAATGGAGGCGTATTTTTCAATATCGGTTTCAGAAGCTTTGGAGCTTTCTCTTTTTTCTTCGGAGAGTTTGAGTTTTTCCCTGTGGGCAGTGATTTCGGCGGCATATCCGTTGCGGACGGCCTCTTTTTCAAGGTCCGGGAGCTGTTCGGCATATTTCAGGGCCATTGAAAGGAGGGCATTCCACTGGTTTGCCGAAATTGTGGAACTGCTTTCAAATTTTTCCTTGACGGACTTAAAGAATTTCTCATCGTCATAAGTTTTTTTGCCCCGTTTTTCCTTCGGTGCCCAATTCTGAATTTTATTTATAAGAGAGATTATTGATTCAGCCTTATGTGATTCCGGTGAGCCTATGTTTTTAGCGTCCTCAAGCCATATAGAGAAGTCAGAATAGAAATTTTTCAGCATCTCCGTCCATTCGATTTCGCCTTCCTCAACCTTATCCAGCTTGAGTTCCATGTCGGCGGTGAAGCCTACTTCAAAAAGCTCCGGCAGGGAGGAAATCAGAAAGTCGTTAACCTTGAAACCAAGCTCGGAAGGAATGAGTTTGCCTTTGTCCTTGCCGACGTAAACCCTTTTCAGGATAGTTTCTAGAATGGACGCATAAGTAGACGGCCTGCCGATGCCGTTTGTTTCGAGTTCCTTGATAAGGGTAGCTTCAGAAAAACGGGGAGGCGGTTCCGTGAATTTCTGTTCAGTCTTGAGGTCTTTCATGAAACAGGGTTCGTTTTTCCTGAGTTCAGCCAGCATGGAGGGGGCTTTTTCCATGTCGTTCTCGTCTTCGCTTTTTTCGTCTATTTCGTACATTTTCATGAAACCCTGGAAGGTCGTAACCAGCGCTGTGGTCCTGAAATTGTATTCTCTGCCGTCCGAGCCTTTTGTCATAATATCGACAGTAGTCTGCTTCTGTTCGGCCGGGGACATCTGACTTGCGACAAAACGTTTCCATATAAGGGTGTAAAGCCTGAACTGAGAGTCTTCCAGGTAAGGCTTTACTTTTTCAGGGGTCATGAACACATCGGTGGGCCTTATGGCTTCATGGGCTTCCTGCGCGGCGCCCTTGTTTTTGAAAAAATTAGGGGATGGCGGCACAAAGTCCGGGCCGATTTCCGACGCGATGTATTCGCGACAGGATGCCAGGGCTTCCTTTGCCACGGTAAATGAATCCGTTCTCATATATGTGATAAGACCGACGGGGCCGCCTGTTCCGACGTCAACGCCTTCATAAAGGTGCTGTGCCACTCTCATGGTGAAGTTGGGAGAGAAGCTTAAAGCCCCTGACGCGGTCTGTTGCATTGTGCTGGTAATAAAGGGAGGCGGGGAATATTTTTTTCTGGGCTTGGTTTCGACGGAGGCCACACGGAAGCCGGACGAGCCGCGGACGGCCTTGAGTATTTTGTCAGCTTCTTCTTTATTTCCGGCTTCGAGTTTTTCGCCGTCAACCTTGAAAAGTTTTGAGGTGAACAGTTTTCCGCTTCCTTTGGCGGAGGCTTCCAGGTCGATCAGAAAGTTCCAGTATTCTTTAGGAACGAAAGCAGTAATTTCCCTTTCTCTTTCGCAGACCAGGCGAAGCGCCACGGACTGTACGCGTCCCGCGCTGATGCCTTTTTCGACGCGTGACCAGAGCAAAGGGCTTATCTGATAACCTACGAGGCGGTCAAGCACACGGCGCGCCTGCTGGGAGTTTACAAGGTTCATATTGATGTCTTCGGCGTTCTGAAAAGCTTTGCTTATGGCATTTTTAGTGATTTCGTGAAATGTAACTCTGTGAAAAGCCGCCTTTGAGTTCTTTTTCAGAAGTTCTTTCAAATGCCAGGATATGGCTTCTCCCTCTCTGTCAGGGTCTGTCGCCAGATAAATGTCTTTGGCTTTTTTGGCTTCCGACTGGAGTTGTTTTATCACTTTCAGTCTGCTTTTGCTTTCCTCGTACTGGGGTGTGAAATTATTCTTAATGTCCACACCGAAGGACTGTTCCGGCAAATCGCGCACATGCCCCATCGAAGCAAGTATCTGGAATTCACTGCCGAGCATTTTTCCGATAGTCCTTGCTTTTGAGGGGGACTCAACTATAACGAGTTTCTCTGAAGCCATGTTGTAACCTTGTGATAAAATGCAGCGCTCAATTAAAGCATTAAACTCCGCAAAAATTAAAATTCCCAAAAACATTTCCGAAATGACGGAATTTTTATCTTGTCTTCTAAAGGATTAACTTTCAAGCCCCTGAACAGTTTTTTTTCAAGTTTTTTATCAGAAACCGGTAAATCTGCAGATATGAGAAAATCTCCTGACTGAACAGGAACAGGCAGCTGTCCGTTGACGGATTATTTAGCTTTCGCTATATTTCTTAAATTCATTTTCTCATATTTGAAAAAAGTTTATTTTGCAGTATTAGTAAGTTTTCGCGCCAGGAGGGTTCTTGATAAAACACCGGGGTATTTTCAGGTATGGCAAAAATTCTTGTAGTGGATGATGAGTTTACAATAGTGCAGATGCTCGAACTGCTTCTGAAAAACGAAGGGCATTCCGTATCTAAATCAGGTGATGGCAATGAGGCTTTGAGATTGCTTAAAGAAAACGTTTTTGACCTCATGATTACCGATGTCAGGCTCCCGGGCATAGACGGAATAGCGTTGTTACAGAAGGCCAGAGACCTCCAGTCGCACCTGGCTGTGATAGTCATAACCGCTTACGCTGGGATCGACACCGCGGTGGACGCCATGAGAAACGGCGCTTTTGATTACGTTACCAAACCTTTTAAGCTGAACGAGCTTAAAGTCAAAATAGAAAGGGCTTTGTCTTATGAAAACGCCCTCGCCGAAAATAAAGTACTGAAAACAACACTTAAAACGAAGTATCATTTTAATTATATTGTAGGCGACTCGGACCAGATGCTTCAAATTTACAGGCTGATAGAAAAAGTCGCAAAGACAAACAGCACCGTGCTGATACAGGGCGAAAGCGGGACAGGCAAGGAGCTTGTCGCCAGGGCGCTTCATGAAGCCAGTTTGCGCAGCGACGGCCCTTTTATGACCGTGAATTGCGCGGCTATGCCCGAAACTCTTCTGGAATCGGAACTTTTCGGTTATGTCAAAGGAGCTTTCACCGGGGCGAACAGCAACAAGAAAGGGCTCTTTGAGATTTCGAGCGGAGGAACTATTTTTCTCGATGAAATAAGTTCAATTCCGTTAAACATGCAGACAAAACTTCTGAGAGTGCTTCAGGAAAAGGAAATACGTCATGTCGGCGGCACCGAGAACATATCTGTTGACGTCAGAGTTGTCGCCGCGACAAATGAGGACCTTGAAACAAAACTGGCAAAGGGTGAATTCAGGGAAGACCTTTATTTCAGGCTGAGCGTAATACCTGTGAGAATACCTCCGCTCAGAGAAAGACCGGAAGACATACCTGTGCTCATTCCGCATTTCCTTTCAATTTTTGAAAAGGAGAATAAGACAAAAATTGATATATCGCCTGAATCCATTGAAGTCCTTTCGAGATTTTCATGGCCCGGAAATATCCGCCAACTTGAAAATTTGCTGAAGCGCCTGGCAACATTGAACGAGACAGGACGGATAGAAACAGAGGAAATCCCGGATGAAATAAAAAATTTTCGAAAGACAGAGGAACTTTCCGGCAGAAAAGCCGCTTTTTCGGACGCTTCCGCAGCCTTCTCCGGCGATAAAATAATTCCCCTGAAAGACCATTTGAAAAACATTGAGGATTTTTATATCCGCAAAGCTATAAAATCATGCAACGGCAACAAGGAAAAAGCATCAAAACAGCTCGGCATCAGTCTCGCGACTTTATATAGAAAACTCGAAACAGAAGGGCCCGCGTTATGAAAAAACATTTTTACCCGCTTTCTTTTCTCTTTATCAGCATTCTGCTTTTCACTGTCTCTTGTGAGACTCTGGAAGAAGCCTTGAAAGACAGGACTAAGGAAGAAGAGATGAACGAACTTCAATATATCTTTAGTATAAATGAAGTTATTGATTATCCGAGAGCGACGGGACTTGAAAGGGAAATAACATCCTTCAGCGGCAAAAAATTATGGATTAACGTGAACCCGTTTATTCATTCCAGAGACGTTGAGGAAATAAAAAAAGTACCATCTGAAAAACCGGGATTTTTCGATCTTCAACTGAAACTGACACGGCGCGGCAGAATAATGTGGACTGCTCTTACCGAACAGGTCAGAGTTACCAAATTCGGCGTAATAATCGACGGCGTTTTTTACAGAACATTTGAGCCGGAGCGCATACCGAAGCCGGAAGAGGCCGAATGGGCCGCCGTTAAAGGCCCGTTTGACGCGGTAACCGCTGACGGCCTGATAAAATACGCCAAAAGCAACTTCAAGCACTTCCAGAAAGACTAAGTTTTATTTTTCAGAAGGCTAAGGAAATTTTCTCGCCGATGTAGTAGAAGCCGGCGGATTCATGGCCGTTCATCGTGGTAAAAACACTTTCCCTGAACATGATTTCCCTGAACGGGCAGGTGAGTTCTTCCAGCCATTCACGCGAATGATGGCGCAGAAAAACATTGCCTTCAACTTCAAAAACACCGTATGGGAAAGGCAGATTGCGCTTGAGAATGTTTTCATATCTTTTATAATTTCTCTCATCAGTGTTTATCATGAAATCACCGATGTAGAGAATTCCTTCCGGCTTGAGTACCCTTGATATTTCGGAAATCAGCTTTTCCTGTGCCGCGTCTTCCGGGAGGCAGGTTAATACCGCAAAAAGTATTACACAGTCAAAAAATGAATCTTCGAAAGGTATTTCAGTTCCGTCATTGACTTTGAAAACAGCATCCGGGAATTCCCTTGACGCTTCCTCTATCATTTTAGGGGAAATGTCCGAACCGTAAAGTTTCAGATAACCCGATTTTTTCAGTTCTCCTAGAATACGGCCGTAACCGCAGCCGAAATCGAGAATTACGGCGTCATGGCGGAGAAGTCTTTTCAGCAATGACAAATCGGGTGGAACAGTAAATTTTTTATTTCCCGCGGCGTTGTCCCAGTATTCTTTGGAGTTCATAATTTTTGAAGCCGTCAGTTCCATACGCTGTCCGAAGCGTCCGATGGCATTCTCCAATCGCCCCGCGGGGAAAGGCTTATGGTACCTACTTTAGGACCGTCCGGTATACAGCTTCTTTTGAACTGCTGCGCAAAGAAGCGTTTAATGAATATTTTAAGCACCCTGTCAATTTCAGAGGCTTTGTATTTACCGGCGAAAGCCGCTTTTGCCAGATACCTGATTTTATCCGGGGAAGCGCCGTATTTTACAGTGTGATAAAGGAAAAAATCATGGAGTTCATAAGGGCCTATCAGCTCTTCGGTTTTCTGTACGATATCGTCTTTTTCGCTTTTAGGGAGAAGTTCCGGGCTTACGGGTGTGTTTATGATATCCTCCAGAGTGTCCCTTAGTTTTTTATCTGAATTTTCGGCTACCCATTTTATGAGATAACGTATCAGGGTTTTGGGGACGCTGCAATTTACCGCGTACATGGACATGTGGTCGCCGTTGTATGTTGACCAGCCGAGGGCTATTTCTGAAAGGTCGCCCGTACCTATTACGAGACCGCCTTCTTTGTTGGCTATGTCCATCAGGAGCTGTGTCCTTTCACGCGCCTGTACGTTTTCATAAGTAATGTCATGCTTTGCCGGGTTGTGGCCTATGGCCTTGAAATGGCTGAGGCAGTCATCCTGTATATTTATTTCGCGCAAGTCTGTTTTCAGTATGCGGCAAAGTGAAACGGCGTTCTTATAGGTGCGGTCGCTTGTACCGAAACCGGGCATGGTAACGGCGATGATGTCGGAATTTTTTTTACCGAGGAGTTTGAATGTTTCCGCGCAGACAAGCAGGGCAAGTGTTGAATCAAGGCCGCCGGAAATACCGACTACCGCCTTTTTCAATCCTGTGTGTTCAAAGCGTTTAGCGAGTCCTGCTGATTGAATGCTGAAAATCTCAAGGCAATTACTGTTTCTCTGTTCCGGTGAAGACGGCACAAATGGTTGCGGAGAGATTTTCCGGTTCAAATTTTTAACATCATTTATCCCGTCCAGTTTTATATTTCTGAACTCCATTCCTTCGGGAATTTCGCTGTCGGAAAAAGAACTTTCGCTGACGCGCGTGAAGAAAAGCCTTTCGCCGTCAATTTCGCCGTAGGTTATGGAATCCTCTCTCTGGAATCTTTCGTTTTCCGCTATGACTGTTCCGTTTTCCGCTATGATGGCGTGTCCTCCGAAAACAAGGTCAGTTGTGGATTCATGAACCCCCGAAGAAGCGTAAACATATCCGGCAATGCAGCGTCCGCTCTGCTGTTTTATCAGCTCCTTCCGGTAAACCGATTTTGAAACAAGCTCATTGCTTGCGGAAAGGTTGAGTATTACGTTCGCTCCGGCGGCGCTGTAGTAGGAGCTTGGAGGAATTATGCTCCAGAGGTCTTCGCATATCTCGATCGCGAACCTGAAATAATCGCCGCATTCAAATATCAGGTCGGTCCCGAACGGGGCGGAGTAACCGTTGATTTCCATTTCGGAATTACGTACCTTTAAACCTGATTTAAACCAGCGTTTCTCATAAAATTCCCTGTAATTGGGATTATAGCTTTTAGGGACGACACCCTTTATTTTTCCTCTATGAAGCACGACGGCGCAGTTGTAGAGATTTCCATTGAAACGCAGAGGAGCGCCGATGACGGAGATTATATTTTTCTTTGCCGTGACTTCAGCTATTTCAGGAATGGTCTCATAGACTTTATCCAGGAGCGCCGACTGATGAAAGAGGTCTCCGCAGGTATAACCCGTCAGCGAAAGTTCTGGAAAGACAACGATAGACGCGGTATTCTTATCCGCCTGCGAAATCAAATCAATGATTTTCGCGGAATTAAATCCGACATCCGCCACTTTTATCTGCGGCACCGCCGCCGCTGTCCTGTAAAATCCGAACATCCTGAAAACCTCAGAAAATTGTTATATGTCTATAATATACTCCCTGAATGGGCGCTTTTAAAAGACGGACGCTCAGAAAATGGCAAATACATGCGAGGAACAGCTAATGGAAACTGTTGGTATTCCACTTTCTTTCGTGTAGAAAAACTTGGTTTTTTAGAGGAATAGTATTCATCTAAAAGATAAATCCAGAGATGAAATTTAGGATTATTTTTCACCGTGGAACATGTTGTGTCCTGGCGGAAAGTCCAGAAAGTTTTTTTTGAAATATTATCCAGAACCTTTTATTGAGTTTTTCTCATCATCATGGGTACAGCGATCTTTTCAAGGACGATACAATAGGCGGCCTTTCCGGTAGGTGAGATTGTTTTCTACGGCATATTTCTTGGCTTTCATATATGCGGAAATGATTTTTTTGAAAGACGCTCATTTACTTCTTTTTCATTCCAATAAAAATCTTTGCGCTTCTGTACCCAATGATGTCTGAAGAAAGGTTGTGGAGCCATTTGCTCCTTCACCATTTTTTTACATCATCAAATGGATTTGTCATTATTCGTACTCCTCGCAATGCCATACACCCGTCTGAGGTTTTGGGTAAACACAATCTTCACGTATGGCGCATACTTTGCACAAACCTTTTAATTTGCCTGTGGAGAAAGACGCTTTTAAATGTTTTTTATTTTTTTGTCCTGCCTTCGTTTTTAGAATTGGATTGAATTCCTCGCATTGCAAGACAGGAACATGCGCATTTTTCAGAAAAGTAC
The DNA here is from genome assembly GCA_001803225.1 of Lentisphaerae bacterium GWF2_44_16. GTDB lineage: Bacteria > Verrucomicrobiota > Lentisphaeria > Victivallales > GWF2-45-14 > GWF2-44-16. The sequence goes on from MHBF01000166.1 coordinate 12,000, forward strand.
ATGTTTCTGAACTACGGCATGACGAACAAAGTCTGTAATGTTTTTTCTTAGACATTTTATCTCCTAAATGTTGATAAACATCTTGATTAACATTTTTAGTGCCATTTTTCGCAAGAAACGGTTGATTTTTCATTTGTGAAATAAAATTATACTTGTATTAATCTTATAGCCAGCAGCTTGCAAGTAAAACAAAGTTTAAGCAGAGAAAGATAGCAGGATTTTTTAAATAAAAAATACCCATAACTAAACTGGGAGATTTTGAACCGGCGGGGAATTTTTCCCCGGATAAACTTCAAGTTTTTTTAATCAATTTAAGTTTTTCACGTAATGTTTTGCGATCGATACCAAGCACTTCAGCGGCCTTTGTTCTATTGCCGCCCAGGTTTTCCAAAACATTTGCAATGTGTTCTCTTTGCACTTGTTCAAGGCTCTGGGAAAAATTGTTTTTTCCCGCGATATTAAAACGCATGAAAGCAGGCAGGTCCGGAACGTCTATTGTTTCACTTTCGCTCAAAACAATAATTCTTTGAATAACGTTTTCCAGTTCCCTGATATTTCCAGGCCAGTAATAATTCTTGAGTATATCTAACGCTTTCACAGAAATATGAGGTGTTGGCCTTCCATTTTTCTTGCTGTATTTTTCAGTGAAGTATGAAGTCAAAAGCAAAATATCATCTCCGCGCTCTCTCAAAGGCGGAAGATCAATGTTTATGACATTAAGTCTGTAAAAAAGGTCTTCTCTAAACGCCTCGTTTTTGACAAGTGCCTTTAAGTCTTTATTAGTTGCGGCAATAATCCTGACGTCGAGTTTCATCGGTTTTCTGCTGCCAAGCATGCATACTTCATTTTCCTGAAGTACACGCAGTAATTTCACTTGTGAAGCCGGGCTTAGTTCACTGACTTCATCCAGAAAAACAGAGCCGCCCTCGGCAGTTTGAAAAAATCCTGCTCTGGATTCATTCGCCCCCGTAAAGGCCCCTTTCATATAACCGAATAGTTCGGCCTCAAACAAGTTTTCAGGAATGGCCCCACAATTTATGGGTACAAACGGAGCTGCCGCTCTGGGACTGCTGTAGTGGATTGCTCTGGCCACAAGTTCTTTCCCGGTGCCGCTTTCGCCTGTAATTAATACTGTTCCCGAAGATGAAGAGGTTTTTTCGATTATCTTGAATACACCGTACATGGTTTTTGATTGCCCGAGCAGGCCATAAACCTCATAAGTTTCAGAAAACGAGGAACGCAGTGATATTCTTTTCGTTTCGAGCCGGGCTATTGACCGCTTCACCGCACTCAGCAGTTCTTCATCCGTAAAAGGTTTGGATAAATATTCTTCCGCTCCGCCTTTGACTGCTTCTACCGCCCCTTGAACAGTAGCATAGCCTGTTATCATCATGACGATTGTGGTTTTAAAGTTATCATGAACATGCCGGACCAAATCCAATCCGCTTGTTTCCGGCATTTTGTAATCCGTAATGACTAGATCTATACATTCAGTTTTCAGCGCTTTTAATGCTTTTTTAACGTCCGGAGCTGTAAGTATGTTATATCCGGCGGCAGAAAGATTTCTTCTGATTATTTCTCTTGTTTCCGGCGAATCATCTACAACCAATATGGATTTTGGCATAACAACTCCTGTAAAAAAATTATTCTCCTGGAAAATTTATCACAAAACGGGTACCGTGATTCAACTTGCTTTCAACTTCAATTGACCCGCCGTGTGATATTACAATGCCATGTACAACCGGTAACCCCAACCCAGTACCTTGCCCCACATCTTTTGTGGTAAAAAACGGCATGAAAATTTTTTCTTTCACGTGTTCAGGCATTCCCGTGCCGTTGTCTTCTACAGCAAGCAGGACATTGGTTCCTGACTTTTTTGTTTCTATCAGCAATTTCCCGCCTTGGGGCATTGCCTGAATGGCATTGACTGTCAGATTGACGATTACTTGTGTTATATGAGCGGGATCACCGTAAATCCTGGGAAGGCCTTTAGACAGTTTGCATTTTAATTTTATGCCGTCCTTTTCGCACCTTGTTTTTAGAAAATACGTGCTTTCTTTAACTGTGTTGTTAAGGTTGACTGGAATTTTTCTGACCGACACCTGACGTCCGAATATTAAAAGCTTCCTGACTATTTCTCGCGCATGAAGAGATGCTTTTACTATATGCAAAATGTCTTTTCTGTTTCCCTTCGGTAAATCTTCTGATTTTTCAACAATCTGAGCAAATCCGAGTATGTTTCCCAAAGGTTCATTAAGTTCGTGTGCCACGCCTGCCGCAAACTGGCCTATTGTGGCCAGGCGGTCTGCATGCCTCAACTGTTCCTGCAAAATTTTCGTTTCTTCATATGCTTCTTTTCTTTCTATAATAAATCCAATCTGCTTGGCAACCGAATTAATCAGTTTGCGTTCTTCCTTCATAAACGGACCTTCATCTAACTTCGGGGTCTTTTTTTTATAAATTACCTCAATATGTCCTCGATTAATTCCGTTTACAGATATTTCGGCTTTTTGTTTATAATTACTTTCCTTGAATTCAGGTGAAGCATATTGCTCTCCATTCATAATTATTCTGGCACAGGCAAATTCCGGATATTGCCATGCTCTCGGTACAACGCATGCTATGTCACTCAAAATATCTTTCAGATCACGGTCATATTGCCCGGCTAACTGCGAGATTTCATACAGACAGGTTAGTTCTTTAACCCTCTCGCGCAAGGCCAATTTTTCTTTTACTTCTGAAAAGTCTTTCTTCGCGTAATTTGTCATTATAGATAATTCATCTGGGATTAATTACTGCCAACCGTGTCAATAATATAATCAATATTGTTTCTCTTTGCTAATGGAAAACTTAAGGTTCCTGAACGTTCACAATTAGAAGGGCAAATGTATGTTAAGTACAGAAAAGACAGTAGAACTGTAGATGTTTCCAAAGTTTTCCATGTATATTAATCTGAAAATAAAAAAATTGCCTGGGCCGTTGCTGTTTTCAGTGGCATATTGAAAGGCCATTGAACAGATGATATAGTTGCTTTTGGTATGAAACTTCTGCCGGAAAAAAGGAAACACTATCAATGACAGACAATAAGAATACAACGGAATGGGCGTCTTATCGCCGCCATGATTTTGTCTTTGAAAACAGGGCCGCGACACTTGTTTATCCGAAGTTTACAGCACCAGGAAAACCATGGATATGGAGGACTGAATATTTCGGGTCCTTTTCGCAAGTTGACCTTGCCATGCTGGAGCATGGCTGGTATTTTGTGTACATCAACGTGAGTGAATTATGGGGCGGAAAACATTGTCTTGAGATTATGAGAAGATTTCAGGAGCATGTCGAGTCCGAATATGGCTTTATTGAATTGCCGGTACTCCTCGGTTTCAGCAGGGGAGGATATTCCGCTTTCAACTATGCCATTCGATATAAGGATAAAGTCGGCATGCTCTATCTGGACGCGCCGTTGCTTGATTTTCGCAGTCTTGCCGAAATGAAGAATTCCGAAAATCCGGCAGACGGATTTAAAAGACTGTTGAAGCGTTTCCCTGGTATCGCAGCCACGGCATTCGATGATGTTTTGCTCACGCCAATGGACTGTACGGAAGAAGTCGCCGCCGCTAAAATACCTATTATTATCGTAGCTGGAGACGCTGACGAAATTGTCCCGTATGAGGAGAACACTGCTATTTTCGTAAAGCGTTACCGGGAGCTTGGCGGTAATATCGAACTTATCGTAAAACACGGTTGCAAACATCACCCTCATTCGTTGGAAAACCCCGGGCCCATAGCAGACTTTATTATGAAAAAAAGAAAATATCATGGCTAAAAAAATATATCTGGCATATCCGCGTGGTTTTTGCGCAGGAGTGAGACGGGCCCTCGACACTGTCGAAGAAGCTTTGAAAGTTTATGGACGCCCCGTTTATGTTTTACATGAGATAGTTCACAACGACTATATCGTGAACAACCTGAAACAGAAGGGTGTCATATTTGTCGAAAATCTTTCTGCCGTGCCGTGTGGTTCACCTCTCATTTTCAGCGCTCACGGGGTCAGCGGAAAAACTGAAAAAGAAGCGGCAAAGTTCGGCCTCAAGTGCATTGACGCGACTTGTCCGCTCGTTAAAAAAATCCATAAGAAAGCTCTTGCTCTGGAGAAAAAAGGATTTTCCGTTTTTCTGATAGGACACAGGAAACACCCGGAAATATCCGGTACGCTGGGACAATTGCGGAACTCTGCTTTTGTAATCGAGAAAACTTCCGATATTGAAAAAATAAAGCAGGATATAGAAAACTGCGCCTATCTTACTCAAACAACCCTGAGCCTTG
>MHBF01000167.1 GCA_001803225.1 Lentisphaerae bacterium GWF2_44_16
GGAAACTTTCCACCAGTCTTCAGATGGTTACCCTAGCTTTTCTTGTTTTGCTTATGAAAAGATTTTAGACAGGCTCTAACGAGCGTCTTTTCTCCCTGTTCGCAATTTCTTTGCAATACCAGTGGTAAATAACGCTTGGGTTAGGTGAGTACGTTCCTCGCGGGCTTGATGAGACAATGCAGGGTCGGTCCGTTCTATCTCTCGAAGTTGACGTTCAACAGCAATAACCTGTGCAGGCTCGAGCGTCCTAAAAGAAGAATCTTTATAAAGTTGATGAGGAATAAAACCCAACGTATCCAAAACAACTTTTATCTCTTTAGATCGTTGGCCAAACAACACCTTATTGATATCCGCATCGCTTTTTCCAGAAACCAAATGCAGACTTCTACACAGGTGTTCAGAAAGCGTTTGTGGATTAATCGTCTCTTCCCCGCCCATCGCAGAATCTGAAAGCAGATATTCATATACCTCACGAGAGTCTTTTCTTTTTTGTAAAAAATCGGAAAGTGGCGTAGTGATCGTTTCATTAAAAGAAAGATTTCCACTTTTAGCAATGGTATTTGGCCATTCGAGTAACTGACTCAATTTAATAGAAAAGAGAGTTTGACCGAACTTTAATTGACGCCGAAGCATGCTTCCTTTATGTCCAGATAACAGTGAAAGTAATCGTATATTTTGTTTAACGGCGATCCGTTGAGGTGCTGATAAACGATCAAAAGCAGATTCATCTAAAATAGCCTCAAGCAAACGGTCTAATTCGTGTCGAGAAACAAACTCTCGTTGACTCGCCAAGACAGACGTTAAATCATCCTGAATATCAGAAAAAGAAATTCCTTCTTTTTTAACTAATTCAGGGTCATGCAAAGCTTCACCGTCACGTCTCATATGAGGCTTATATTAACAGAAATTTGAAAAAAAGAAGAAAATAATTGTTGATGAATTGAGAAAAACATCGTATGATCAATTCGCAAAAATCAACTTCATATTGACTGTGAGTTACAAAACTCGATGAGATTTGCGTGAACGGGCTCCGACCACGCTCTATGTACTTAAACGTACATAGAGCGTGGTCGGTAGGCGCCCGTAAACGCAAAGATCGCGAGTTTTGTAACTCACAGCATCGGGCTATAGCTCAGTAGGCTAGAGCGCCAGGCTGGGGGTCTGGAGGCCGTGGGTTCAAGTCCCACTAGCCCGACCAGCCCGCCTTTGGCGGGACTAGATTCTAGTTACTAGACTCTAGATTCTAGAATCTAGTATTTGAAAAATATGTTCGATTTCGAAAAGCTCATCGCGTATCAAAAAGCAAGAAACGTAAATAAGAAAATTCAAAAACTTTTGATTAGATAGAAGACCGGGTTAATAAATAGTCTTACAAAACATAACTACATATGGTTTTATCCAATTATCATCAAAAATATTCCAGTCTTCCTGACGAAGAAATTGCTAAACGTGCAAATGAAAAAAGGATTGAATTAGTAGAAATTTTTAATAGGCTTTCACTATCGTCTGATAGTACGCCAATCAGAATTGCCGTTTTGGGTTGCGGAGACAAAAGATTTGTAAAACATCATAAAGATATTTTTCAAAATTTGTTGCAAAAACCGGTTGAATTAACAACCTTTGATATTTCGGTTGACCATCTAAACGACGAGGAAGACATTATCCAGCACGACTGTACTCTTCCAATATCTAATCCACCTTACGATATTACATTTGCTCATGTATTGCTTAAATTTATCGAAACTGAAAAGCAATGGGAATTGATAAAAAACTCAATCGACGCTCTTAAAAATGGTGGCTTGGCAATTCATGTATTGGACAAAGAGGATTACGAAACAGAGGGAACGCTTCTTGCGAATGGACAATATGTAGTGCCGCTTGAGCGATGGAAACAGAAAATTAAGAAATTAGGCTTAGAGTGTAAGGAAATTCCAATTAAGTATGGGTTAGCTTTAGTTATACAAAAATAATTGTAAAAAATTAGCTTCGTCGTATTTGTTTAATATCTCTTTGATCTCAAGCACGGATTCCTCAATAATCTGATTGAACCATGTAGCTATCGGTTCGAATCGTGGTTGGACAGACCGACCAATTTTATGACCATAAAGAAAAAAGTGTGGCCGGTTTATTTTGAGGCTATTATTTCTGGAAAAAAGAAATATGAATTGCGTTTGAATGATTTTGAAATAAACGAAGGGGATGTATTACTGCTGGAGGAGTGGGATCCTGAAACTCAATCCTATACGGGAAGAAGTATAGAAAAAAAGGTAACGTATGTTGGAATGTTTCAGATAGATCAATTATTTTGGTCTGAAGACCAGATCAAAGAAAAAGGATTACAAATTATATCTTTGGAATAAACACAACGGGTTATAGCTCAGTAGGCTAGAGCGCTACGTTCGGGACGTAGAGGCCGCCAGTTTGAGTCTGGCTAGCCCGACCAAAAAATTTAATAATCTAATCCCTCGCGCGCTTTCACGCCTGAATAAAAATAATGCTTTTTTAAAGACATCTCTGTCACAAGATGTGCGTGATCAAAAAATTCTTGCGGGGCATTGCGCCCGGTCATAATCAGTTCAATAGTCTCCGGTTTTTCATCAAGCAATACAAGAACATCTTCAAGACAAACGATTTTTAAATCGGTACTAGAATTAATTTCATCCATCACAATCAAATCATATCCTTCTTTAAACATCCTACGGACTTCTTGAAGTCCACGTCTGCCTTCCTGTTTATCAATTTCTTGAATAGAAAAATCGAATTTTTGTGTAATCGGATCGATCCGATCACGCCCTGTGACAATATAGTCCATTCCTGAAATGGAATCGATCATCTTGCGCTCGCTGTAATGCATCTCTCCTCCTTTATCAAAAAAAACGATCCCCACCTTTTTTCCAGCACCAACAGCTCGCAAGGCTTCTCCTAAGGCAGCGGTCGTTTTCCCTTTTCCGTTTCCTGTAAATAACTGAATCAATCCATATCCTTGTCGGTCTTTTATTCGTGTATCAAGCATAATGACATTATTTTCGATGATATCTTAGAAATATTTCTAAGAAAACAAAAAGAACGAAAATATTTTCGTTCTTTTTGTTTTCTATTCAATTAAGAAATTTGCTGCAAAATAATCGTACAAAAAGCAAATAATGCTGCTACGATCAAGGTAGCAAAAACACCAAAGGTTAACTTGCTCAAGGAATTATGATGATCTTCATCTCGATAAGAAGCGGTTGTATATTGAAATCCAGCGGTTAAAATCATGGTAATAGCAGGAATTCCTAACCAAAGCACCAACACACGGAATAACCGTAAAAGTAATTCGGTGTATTGAGTTCCATTACTCAATGTATCCAATAAAGGAACGGCAGCCAATACATCCTGATTCACAGAAGTGACTCCAAAAATCACCAAAACAAGAATAGGTAAAAGGGACTGAACAATGCTTTTTACACGCGACCCATCTGCACGTCCTGCAACTGCTTGCATGGCAGGTCCCATCACCTTTCCGATATCAGCTTTGCTTTGTGCTCCACTGACTTCAACCACTCCCCTAAGGATTTGGACGAGTTCTTCTTCACTCATTTGTGGAGGGAGGAACTGTCCAAGAACCTGAATTTCAGCTGATGAAGCCTGAGCCATGTCCTCGCGACCGCCTTGAGTAAAAGACTCTATAGCGTCCTTAAGCTGCTTTACCTGCGTCTTTACCACATCCTGAATCTCTGAATCAGATAACGCATGACCGACATCAATCTGCTTATTTTTTATCGCAGAAAGCAACAAACGCAACGTGGAAAGCGTTGCGTTGTCTTTAGCTTTCATGGCAATCTTCATGTTTTGTAAAATGATTTCTGCCAGAGTCATAAATGGGTTTAGTGACGAGAAATCGTTTGAGTCTCATCAAGCTGTCCAACACGTATAAGGTATTCACGCTTTATACGAACAGCTAAACGGCGAAGAGCGGATTTCTTTTGTCTTGTCTTGTTAGGTTCATCAACATGAAAACGATTTTTCTTGGCTTCAAGAGTCGTTCCACTTTGCTGCATACGACGGCTAAAACGTCGATAGAGACTTTCAAAACTTTCACCTTTACGGCGCTTTGTGTTAATCACAAGATATTTTCCTTTCTAAAAAGAATTAATTAATGAAATTCTGCAAAAAATAAGCAATTCTGTCAAGTTGGAAATAGTTTCAGATGCGTTCAATCCCCAAATCTTGTACTGCTTTCACAACAGAGGCAGGAACTTTTGTTTTCCAATCTAAGTTTCCTTTTCTGATCATTTCACGAATACCTGTAGAACTGATTCCTGGAACTTCTCTTATTTCCTTGATTTCAACTTTACCTTCAAAACATTTTTTTACCGCTGGATCGCCTGTCCAAACCATGTCTATGTACTTTGTTTGTTCAAAAACCTGTTGTGCCCAAACACTGTCATCTGGATGATCTGGAAGATTGATAAATTCAACATCAAAAAGAGGAATGATATCCTCATCTTGAAGAGCTTGCTGAATCATTTCCTTACGTTCCTGAGCCATATAAGGATTATCCTTGGTTCCTGACTTATCCGCACTTCCAATTCCAATAATCACCTTGCGGCAGACTTTCGTCATTCCTTTGATGACCATATGATGTCCAATATGGTACGGCTGGAAACGACCTATAAATAAACAAATGGGTTTTGACATACTTTACTATGATGTCATAAATAACCTCTTATGCCAAACAAGACGGTTACAATAAAAACTGTTGAAAAAAATCCTTCCCTTAATCAGCAACTTTCGCTATCCTGTGCAAACTATGATTGGTGTTTTTGATTCTGGCTTTGGAGGTTTAAGTGTTCTTAAACCGATTCACGACCGGCTTCCCCACTATTCAACGATCTACCTTGGAGATAACGCGCGCGCGCCTTATGGGGTACGCTCAGAAAAGGAAATTTTTGAATTCACTCTTCAGGGCGTTCGTTTCCTCTTGAAAAAAGGATGTCCTTTGGTTGTGATCGCTTGTAACACCGCAAGCGCCCAAGCTCTTCGACGCATTCAGCAAGAAATTCTTCCGATTGAATTTCCAGACCGGCGAGTGTTGGGCGTCATCCGTCCAGCCGTAGAATATTTAGCAAAAAATAACAAACGTGTTGGAATTTTTGCTACCCATGCCGCTGTTGAATCACAAGCTTATATTCATGAGCTGTATAAGCTGCGTCCGGAAATGAAAGTTTCCCAAATTGCTTGCCCGGGTCTTGTGGACCTGATTGAAAAAGGAGAGCAAACAAGCGATCTGGCTGATAAACTTGTAAAGAAATGTGTCCAAAAATTACTCATTCAAGATCCGCAAGTGGACGGTGCTTTACTCGGATGTACACATTATCCATTGGTTTCCAGTCTGTTTCGTGCTCATTTGCCAACGGAAATCCATCTCCTGATACAAGGAGATATCACCGCTGTCAGCCTTGCCTCCTATCTGGAGAGGCACCCAGAATTAGATCAACAGCTTAAAAAGACAGCAGAACGGATCTATTTCACAACAAACCATGATGATCTTTCTGGTTTGGCTTCAGTGTTTTATGGAAAAGATATCCTCTTTCAACAAACAAACATTTAGCCTTTCTGATTAAAAAGAAAGTTTGATCTCCTCTTGAAAGAAAAAGAAAGATTAGGTACTATTTCGTGGTCAAAAGAGACGTTACATGTTTGTATATAACGATGAGCTTACATCCCGGATCTGTCTCTTCGAGCCAGATTCCGGTCGCTCACTCGGAGGAAACAAGCTCTAAGCTTGTTTCCCCGCTCGTTCGCTCCCGGATCGTCTAAAGGCAGGACACCAGGTTTTGGTCCTGGGTATCGGGGTTCGAATCCCTGTCCGGGAACCAAGAAAAAATCGATGTAGTAGCATCGGTTTTTTCTTATTCCACGTGCAAAAATTTGTCTCCGATACCATGCGGCATAGGTCGCACTGGCAACAACATTTTTTCTCTACTGCCCATATACTGCCCAAAACTTACCCAGTCACCTTCCAAAACCATCACGGCGTTCCGCATCATGTCGGGTGCGACGTGTGCATATCGTTCTGTCATTTTCAAACTTTGGTGACCAAGAAGAGTCTGAACCGTTCGAATGGGAACACCTTTTGCTGTGAGCTGAGTAGCAAAGGTATGACGTAGCGTATGCCAACCCACTCGACGGATCCCAACACGCGCACAGGCTCGATACAGCGCTTCTAGCGCGGAGTTACGACTGAGGAATCCGTCAGTCACTGGACTTGGGAATACAAGACCTAATTTGCCACCAGACGACTGTTTCCATTCCTTGAGTCGGTCACGAAGTGACAGGGTCATATCGATGTAGCGAATATGATTATTCTTTGGAGAACTGATCTCTCTGTTTGAGAGTGAGTATCGGACGCAAACTTGCGACTCTCGAAAATCAATCTCATTCCAGTTAAGTGCGAGCATCTCGCTAATACGCATCCCTGTTCGTAATGCGAGAAGAATCATAACATTCCACATTTCCTCATTCTCATCTGTAAGTAGCCTCTCGGCTTCTTGATCCGTCAGAAAGTCCACCTTTGGTGTGACCGTCTTGAGCCATTTTATTTGTGGAAGTTTTCCCAGAAGACCCCATTCAAACGCGCAGACGAGTGCCTTACGTAACACCGTAAGTTGATTGTTGATCGTCTTGGGTGATAAATCATCTGCAAGCCTATCAGACTTGTATCGTTCAATACTGCGAACATCGATTTGTTCGAGTAACATCGAACCAAAGAAAGGTCGCAGGTGCTTTGTGAGAATCGATTTCTTTCGAATCATTTCAGAAGGCTTGTTATTCGTTCGAACATACGTTTCTAACCAATCTTCAACAAAGACTTTGAATGCTGGTGCAACTTCCTTTTTCTCGTTCAGCAACTCTGCTTCCTTACTTTTTTGTCCAAATGAAGATAAAGCCTCTCCGTTAGCAAGACGTTTGCGTAGATGGATTTCGTATGCCTGCGCACCCTTTTTAGAGTTTTCGGGACTTTTAATACGTCTCCTGTCTCCTTCATGACGAAGGTCAATATACCAATTCCCAGATTGTTTTTCTCTGTAAATGCTCATACGATTTTTTCATGTTTGTCGATGGCGAGAACAACATTTTGTCTGATCATCTCTTCAAATTCTGACCGTAAAAACAGAACTCGACTCCCAAGTTTTGTATGAGAGACTTTCCGTTCGTCTTTCCACCGAAGGACGGTTTTATGAGAAATACCAAACATTCTTTCAACCTCTTTGGCAAAAAGGTATTCACGCTTGATGGCAGACTCTTCAATTGTCTGATTCGCCATCGACATATCTTTAATTGTAATGAGCAGTAGCACTGAGCAAGCCAAAAAATCGGCTTGTGTTGGCAGTACTCATTTTAGCAGACTTGATCATATTTCACTCAACGTTGTTTATTTTTTGAACTGTTTCCGCGCTCGTAAATATCGTTTCTTTCCGTAATAAAATCCCAAAATTTCCTCCAGTATTTTTGAAATTGTTATCTCCGATCCGTTGGATTCTTCTTTAAGAATGCAGTGCCAAATTTTAGGTACTCGTACCTGAACAGTTTCTCTTCTAGTCTTTTGTCGACAATTTTTGTCTACAACTTTTATATCCCTCATAGCTTTTGGGTTTTTTGTGACCGTTTGGGTCACGTCTATTCTGTATCGGCAAAAGATCATAATTTTCAGCCAGTGGGTATCCCTCATTTCGCAATCATCCCAATTGTTGTCTGACAAAACCTTTGATCTCTGTTACTTCACTGATAAGCAGATGAGGTCCCTCGTTGGGAAGGTTCACCCAGAGCGAGGAATTTGTATCTGTCTACCAGAAAAGCTGGTGGTCAATTTTGTTGTTCGGAAGATAAACCAACAACTCCCGTTTTGCTGAATTGTGACTTCATAGTAAATCAAACAAAAAACCAGTAAACGACAGTTACTGGTCTCATTAGATGAAGTGGTTTTTGCTCTTATTTTACTGGGTAAATCTTATTTAATGCTTTTTTGAAACGATCTCGAAGCCTCCGCACATCCCCCTCCATCAAGATGCCACCATTTCTCTTTTTGTATACTTCTTTTAACGCGGACTTAATTTCTCCTATCTCTGAACCCTTGCGATACATGCTCCAAGCGATTGCACCAAGCGGATCAATTCTCGGAACGCCATATCTTTTTTTGCTTTTTTCATCTTGCGTCTTTTGAAGTCTGCTGAGATATTTTTTGACTTCTCTTATTGAAGTTGTTGGTGTTACTTGAAGGTATACAGCATCGACAGAATCAAGGTCTTGTATAACCTGCCCCTTTGTCATCAACCGTAATTCAGTTTTATTTGGAGAAAGAGCCTCTTTTTTATTGAATAGCACGTGATCCTCAATGAATCTTATAATGCTCTTCCTTATTTCAGGTGGAATCTCAAATTTCGAAACTAGGATATGCGTTGCTTCAAAATAAGCCATCGCTCTTTGTTTATTTTCTGACAACCAAAGAAGATGTTGCGTTGACATTATACCATTTTTTGGTAAATCAAATTCGTCCCTTATCCTCGTGACTTCACTGATGAAAAAAGGGTGATGACGAAGCAAAATTCCCATCGTCTCAACAACTTCTTGAAAAACGGTGTCCGTATTAGAATCTTCCTTTTCAATTTTCTTGCCAAATTTTTCGAAAAAAATATCAAAATCAGGATCAACAACGTCAATCTCCTTACCTGTCTTCTTGGAAAGATACTTACTTTTTGTGACCTTATTACCCATATTTTTGTCGACAATTTCAGTCTACTAAAATATGGACTGGTTGGGTATCCGCTGATTTGTAACAAGTATTTGTAAAAGTACATTTTACTCACTCCACTCCTGCGCGAACATCTCCGCCTGTTTCAGAATGTTCTCCGTAGCCAACAACTGCTGGTCAGGTGGATAGCCGAATTGTTTTAGTGTGCGTTTCACCAAAACGCGCAGTTTAGCCTGTACACTCTCTTTGAGCGTCCAGTCGATGGATGTGTTGGCACGAACCTTCTCAACAAGAATTCTGGCGAGGTCTCGCAAGGTTTCATCTCCCATCACTTCTTTCGCACTGTCGTTGACAGCAAGCGCGTAATAAAACGCCACCTCGTCGTAGGTCAGTCCCAGTTCCGAATTTTGCTCGTCTTCGCTTCGTATCTCTCTTGCAAGATTGATCAACTCCTCGATCACCTGTGCAGCCGTCAAAAGATTATTCTGATACCGCTTGATCGCCGACTCTAGCATCTCTGAGAGCTTGCGGCTTTGGATAAAGTTCTTACGAGAGCGGCTCTTGATTTCGTCACCGAGAATCTTTTTCAAAAGCTCCATCGCAAGGTTCTTGCGTTCCATACCTTTGATTTCAGCCAAGAAGTCATCCGATAAAATCGAAATGTCTGGTCTTTTAATTCCAGCCGCGTCGAAAATATCAATCACCCCTTCGGCAACCACCGCCTTATCAATAATCTGACGAATCGCCGTCTCGATTTCCTCATCGCTTTTACCACTACCGGCTGGTTCAAATTTCACCAGACGTGCCTTTACTGCTTGGAAAAATCCAACCTCGTCCTTAATCTCCATCGCGTCCTCGTGCGGAACCGAGAGAGCAAACGCCTTAGAAAGCAAATCAACTTGTTTAGTGAAACGATTCTTGCCGTTCTCAAGTCCCAACACATACTCTTGCGCCTCAAGAATAGTGATCATTTTCTGTCGCGTGTCTGATTTGAAGTATGTCTGATACTCAAAATCCACAAACATCTGCGCAACGATCTCGTGCAGTCGTAACATCTCCGCAACTGCCTCGGCTTGGTCGAATGTCGGAGCGCCTTTTCCACCGTTTTCTGTATAGGTCACCAGCGCCTCTTTTAGGTCGGAGGCGATTCCGATGTAATCGACAATCAGTCCACCCGTCTTGTCCTTAAACACACGATTCACGCGAGCGATAGCCTGCATGAGATTGTGTCCCTTCATCGGCTTATCAACATACATCGTATGCAAACATGGCGCGTCAAAACCTGTCAACCACATGTCGCGCACGATCACGAGCTTGAGAAGGTCTGACGGACTCTTGAGCCGCTCCCCGAACTGCTTGCGTTCTTCCTTTGTCGAGTGGTGCATCTGCCAGTTTGCCGGATCGCTGGAGCTGGAAGTCATTACCACCTTGATCGCGCCTTTCTTTTTGTCCGTGCTGTGCCAGTTCGGGCGTATCTTGATGATCTCTTCGTAGAGTTCAACGGCAATACGACGACTCATCGCAACGATCATACCCTTACCTTCCATCACTTCTTGACGAGCTTCAAAATGGCGCACGATGTCCTGTGCAATATCCCGCAAACGATCCTTGTGTCCGACAATCGCCTCAAGCTGTGTCCACTTCGCCTTAGCTTTCTCTTTCGCAGTTGATTCCTCGCCTTCGGTAATCGCTTCCACTTCCGCATCAAGTGCTTTGGCTTCCTCTGGCTTCAAGTGAATTTTTGCAAGTCGTGATTCGTAGTAGATACGTACCGTCGCGCCATCTTCAACCGCCTGCTGAATATCGTAGACATCGATGTAATTACCAAAAACAGCAGGAGTAGACGCATCCTCTTTCTCGATCGGGGTTCCTGTGAATCCGATAAATGACGCGTGAGGGAGTGCGTCGCGAAGGTACTTCGCAAACCCATACTTCGTCGTTGCCTCACCGTCTTTCATGGTTGTCTTTGCTCCAAAGCCGTACTGACTGCGGTGAGCCTCGTCCGCGATCACGACGATGTTTTTACGAGCGGAAAGCTGATCGAAATTCGTACTTCCATCGGCTGGAGAGAATTTCTGAATAGTCGTGAAAATAATTCCACCACCGTTTGTTTTCAAAAGGTTTTTGAGATGATCTCGATCGATAGCTTGCACGGGGTCTTGTCGGAGTAACTGTTTGCAGGACGCAAAGGTATCAAACAACTGATCGTCTAAATCGTTGCGATCGGTGATGACGACAATCGTCGGATTATCAAGCGAGCGCACAACCTTGCCTGCATAGAAAACCATCGAGAGCGACTTACCGCTTCCTTGCGTGTGCCACACCACACCAACCTTCTGATCGCCCTTTTCGCTTGCCGCACGATCTGTGGAAACCACAGCCTTATTGACCGCATGATATTGATGGTACGCCGCTTGAACCTTGATCGTTTGAATCTGCGTCAATCCTGTTTCAAGATCGGGAATGTCCATTTTTTGAAAGGCGGTGAAGTGAGCAATGAGATCAAGAAGAACTCGCGGGGAGAGCATTCCTTTGATAAGCGTCTCAATCTCAGGAACCGTCGCCTTCTCTTCCTTTGTGCCATCGATTGTTTTCCATGCCAAGAAACGAGAATACGAGGAAGTCAGTGCACCAGCTCGCGCGTCAAGACCGTCAGACGCCACCAGAACGCCGTTGTAATGAAATAATGGAGGAATGGATGTTTTATAGTTTTGAAGCTGTGTGAAGGCTTTTTTGACTGTTGCCTGTTCGTCTGTTGGATTCTTGAGTTCGATAACCACAAGTGGCAAACCATTCACAAGCAACACAACATCCGGTCGCTTGGTCGTATTCTCGTGCGTAACCGTAAATTGATTGCAGACAACAAACTCATTGTTTGAAGGGTGTTCGAAATCAACCAACCAAATCTTGACGCCTTTGGTCTCGCCGTCCTTGTACACCTCAACGTCGATTCCTTCGGTAAGCATCTTGTGAAATGCTTCGTTGTTTTCTATCACTCCCAAACTCGGCAAACGCAACACCTCCTTGATCGCTTGCTCTTTAGCCTCCGTAGATGCAAGAGGATTGAGCCGATCCACCGCGACAACAAGACGCTCCTTCAACACAACATCCGCAAGGTCTTTGCGTTCAAGTTCCTGATCTTCCGGCGGGAGATATGTGTAACCGATGGATTCGAGAAACTGTATGGTGAGCTCTTCGACATCGGATTCGTAGATTCGGGTCATAATCGAGATTTATGGCTTGATATAATTTACTAGTGCCTCGTGTAAAAAATCATGCAAAACTTTTGCATCAACAAATGGTTTAAACTGAACTTCTCTCTTCTTTCCGTCTTTATCTTTAACCCTAATTTTTAAGTCTGTTCCAGACGATTCCGTTGACCAACAACTTGTAAGCGATCTATAAAAATCTGGTTGATAAGGTTTTGAGATTAGATGATTGCGAATATCACTAATCCTATTCCTAAGTTCACAATACGCCTTATTTTTTGGAATTTGACTTACAGGAGAATTAGGTATGTCTTTCTCATTTTTAATAATCTCTGTAATCGTAAAAAGCTGTGTGTACATGCCTCGATTCAATGTTTGCAGACTTTCAATCCACATATTTTGCTGACGCAGTGCTTCTTTTTCTTCATCCATGACACAGTCGTTTAGGTCACAAATCTGTCTGAAAGCAAAGTCAATTAAAAAATTTGTACACTCTAAATCCTTCCAAATGATACTAAGATGATCCACACCTTGTGATCTGTAGCCGATAAAATTCCAAGTAGGAAAATCTTTTGGGTCAAACTTTATTGGTAATTCACCTACTCGACCAGCAGTAATTGGCCAACGTTTTCTTGAATCCATAACTTTATTTTCTATCAAGATAGACAATAACTGAATAGACGACGATGCCACAAATTAACCAAACGAATCCATCCCTAATTTTTCCATCCGTTATCAGATTGACACCGATCCCAGCTCCAGCTGCTGATACAACAAACTTTGCAATTTCGTGTAATACCAATGTTTTATTTTTGTTAACTTCAATCGCATGATTCTTGTCTGCTTCGTGAAATTTACCACGGTATTCCTCCAACTTATCTTGAGTTTTCTTCAGCGATCGTTTTAATATTCCAATTTGTGATGAAAGTAACTTAAAAGTAGCTGAACTTTCTCGCTCATGTTTTGTTAATTTGGTTGTGCTTGAACTCGGCTTCGACATAATCATTCGTCAAATAACCGAGAAGCTGGGATATCTGACCAACTAAACTGCTTAATTGGTTTCAAATTAGGAATTTGGTGTATAGCTGGAACTGGTGGAATCGCAGGTATAGCTGGAACTGGTGGAATTTGTGGAATAGGAAAAATTGGAGATGGTGAATCAGATGCGCCTTTGGCAAAAGCTGTCGTGAATCCTTTTAGGTCGCGTAGCACACCTTTTTCATACCACCCCTTATGTTTTCCATTGTAGTTAAAAACCGTGTTGTTTTCTGAAAGTACACCAACGAACCTACCATGACGGTCAACAAATCTACCATCGTTATACAGTTGAAGTACTGGGGTTCCATAACGATCGAATAGCCAAATAAAATTCGTCATAATTCTATGTCTCCACTTATCAACTTCGGCAACACGCTGTCACGTAGTTTGGAGATGGTTTGGATTTGAGATTCGTTGTTCCAAATTTTGTTAAAAACCGATTTTACAAATAGATCAAACTTTTCAAAGGTTTGATTGTCTGAAAATGGAACGTCAAAATTTTTAAGAATATCGGTTTTGAGATTTGTAAAGACGCTTCCACTTCCTTGTTGAATCAATTGAGGTCTGATTTGCTGAAATAATAGATACAAAAACTCATTTGATAACTTTGATTTCGGAAAATACAACCATCCGTCGTGAATACAAGAATCAACTGCTAAAATTTTTGGGACACCGGGAGTTGCACTGTTGGATAACACGAGTGATCCAGCTTTCAGTAAAACCGTCTTTTTGATACCTTCCTCCTTGATATGTTCTTTAATTTCAAAAATGAAAGGAGAAGGTGTCGCTGAAGCATCAGATATTTTTAGCCATCTTAGTCCCTTTGTTGAAATGTAATCGTTGATTGGTCTAGGTGATCCACCTCTTTTTACTTCCGTTAAATCTCCCAACCTTCTTACTTCCAAATCTTTCCCCATAAACCATTCCTTGAATAGCCGTTGTGTCATTTCCTCAAGCGTCTTGTTTTGATCACGCAACAATTCGATTTTGTCGTCGAGAGAGGAGAGAACAGCGGCGATGGATTTTTGTTCTGGAAGAGGAGGAAGTAAAAATTTAAGCCCTGCCAAGTGTTCGGGTTTAATCGATGGATAAGTCGAAGTGCTGTGCTCCGCCATTTGTTGCATCAAATCTGTAACGGACTTCTGCGTCAAAAGAAAATAGACAAATTGTGGATCAGCATTTTCTCGTACTGTGATTACCGCAAAACCAGTTGAAGCAACCAAATTTTTCTCTGGATAGTTCAATAACGCATAGTGTTCTTGTGTAGGGCGTACTGTCGAGTAAACAATGTCATTATGCTGAACAAGTCGTCTTGCTCGACTTGGCGCATTTTTCATCCTCATGCCTTGAAGTTGATCGATCTTACCTTTGGTTACCGAGCCAGTATCTAAATATAAAATCTCGTCAAATATAAAATCTCGCGAGATACTCGAAACATTTATATCAGCCACCTCCCCAAGCGTCGTTTGTTTCCAATTTGATTTCATACATCTTCTTCGACTGGCAGGAGCAAATTCTTCAATTCTTCTGGCGTCATTATTTTCAAATCAGAAAATTTACTTTCTAATTCTTCTCGTCTTCCATCACGAATAAACTCATCTAAATCCTCGGTAACAAAAACGTCATTTCCTGAACGAAGGTGTGCCTCAAGGTGCCGAACGTCTCCCATATTATGACCACCAATAATTTCTTTTGCTTCCTGAAAATTATTGGAGTCATCACCCCAAACCGAACCATCATCCCATTTGCTATGTCCACGAACCGCAACGGCTTTGATTTTTGTTGTTTGTTTGGAAAATGTTTCGATATTCACATCAAAGATTTTGATAAACCCACGTTTCTCAAGGTCGCAAAGAGTTTTTTTGTTCGCACTTGAATCACAAGTTATCGATAGAATTTTTTCCTGCTTATTTTTTTGAAATGGAATCACCATATTAGGGGAGTGAGGCGATCGCTTGTTCATAGTTCGGATTAAATTCGTCTGAATTTTTTACATCACCCCCGACAGTATAATCAACAAAGTAAACATCCTTAATCGTTACCAATAAATTCTTCCATTCCGAACCAAAAATCTTTTCAATGACCTCATGCGGATGAACCCAGTGGATCAAGCCGTTTTGCCCAATCACATATATTTTTGGATCGCTGATAGTTTTAATAAGACGAGTTCCAGCTCTATAAACCATATTTCCGGCTAAAGTTATGCTAGCCATCTGCTCGTCAGTAATTTTTTGAATATCTAGGGCATCAACATCTGGAAACCAAGATTTCAAAACATCCTCATCGGGGAACGTGTATCTTTGTCCATCTCGACCATACCAATATACCGAGTTTAACGTCTCACCCTTAATTAGTGAGCCGGTAGCCAGTTGTGATCGATTAGTACCAACATATCCGTTACGACTATTATGCAAACCCACGGAAGCAACAACTCGCAACCTTTCTGCTCGAAGGTCTCGCATAATTCCCTCGATTACAGCTTTTTGTTGATTGTCTGCTGTCTCCAATTTATTTTCGTAAGAATTTAACAAAAGCTCAAATCGTTCATCATAAATTTGAATTTGACGTTTAATTTGTGTATCTGTCGCATCCATAAAAGATACAAGCCTGTCGTCTAGTTCTTTCTTATGACTTTTATATTTCCAATAGCCAAAGAGAGAAACAAAGATTGCAAGAGCAGTAAACAACACCCCTAATGCTGAAACAAATACTCCCAACGAATCAATCCACAAAGGTAATTGCTCGTTTGTCTTCTCAAGTATTTGAATATAGTTTTCGGTTGCTGTCTCTGAAGAAGAGGATGAGATAGGCGTGGTGTAATACAAAGTTGATTTCGACATATCAGATCTCAAACCCAACCTTCTTGAGCTGTTTCTTAATCTCCTCATTCAACTCTTGTTCCTTCGACATCTGTTCCTTGAGCGTTGAGGTCAGCTCCTTCATCTTCTCCTCAAACGACACGCCGTCATCCTGTGCGTCGGGAATGCCAACATAGCGTCCGGGCGTGAGGACGAAGCCATGCTTTTTCACTTCCTCCATCGGCGCGGATTTGCAGAAACCTTTGATATCCTCGTACTTGCCATCTTTCTGTCTCCACTCGTGATAGGTATCGGTGATCTGTGCGATATCCTCGTCGGTATAAATCTTGTGTGTTCTGTCTTCCATGTGTCCAACATCCGTAGCATCGATAAACAAAATCTCGCCAAGTCGTTTTCGATCACAATTGCCAACACGCTTTCTTGAAATGAACCAGAGACACGCAGGAATCTGCGTATTGTAAAAAAGTTGACCGGGGAGAGAGACAATACAATCAACAAGATCAGCTTCAATGAGACGCTGGCGAATATCACCTTCGCCGGAAGTGTTAGAGGAAAGTGAGCCGTTTGCCAAAACCATTCCCATCACACCGTTTGGCGCGAGGTGATAGATCATGTGTTGCATCCATCCGTAGTTGGCATTATTGGTGGGTGGCAAACCGTACTGCCAGCGCGGATCCGTTCGGAGAATATCCTGACCCCAGTCCGATTGATTGAATGGAGGATTCGCGATGATAAAATCTGCCTTGAGATCAGGATGTGCATCTTTAAGAAATGACCCCTCGTTGTTCCACTTGATCTGCGAGCCGTCGATACCACGAATCGCCAAGTTCATACGACACAGCCGATACGTTGTCTGATTGCTTTCTTGTCCGTAGACAGAAATGTCGTCGAGTTTCCCTTGATGCTGTTCAACAAACTTTTCACTCATGATGAACATCCCACCAGATCCACAACATGGGTCATACACACGCCCGTGATAGGGTTCAACCATTTCGACCAACAGCTTTACGATCGACTTTGGTGTGTAAAATTGTCCGCCTTTTTTGCCCTCGGCGTTTGCGAACTCTCCCAAAAAGTATTCGTACACACGACCGAGAATATCTTTTGACTTCGCCGCCTCCGTGCCGATTGCAATATCGCCTATGAGGTCGATGAGTTCGCCTAGTGCGGTTTTGTCGAGGTTGGGTCGCGCGTAAACCTTTGGGAGAATACCCTTGAGCGTAGGATTCTCTTTTTCGATTGCTTCCATTGCCAAGTCAAGGTCGGTTCCAATCGTTGGTTGTTTTGAGCGTGCGTGAAGATATGACCAACGTGCAATCTGCGGAACCCAAAACACATTTTCAGCGCGATACTCGTCTGGGTCTTCTGGGTTTGCCCCTTCATAGGGACCTGTATTGATAAGCAAGGACTGATGCAAATCCTCGAAAGAATCAGAGATGTATTTCAAAAAAATGAGTCCCAGCACGATATGCTTGTACTCTGCGGCGTCGATATTTTTTCGGAGTTTGTCCGCTGCTTTGAATAGTTGTTTTTCCAAGCTCTCTTGAGCTTTTTCAGTTTTCGCCATATTACGTGTTGATCAACTCGTCGATCGTTATTTCCAAACCACTGGTGATTTTCGTAAGCGTCTCAAGCGTAGGATTTTGTATCGTGTCGCTTTCGATCTTTACAAGTGTGGTGTAGGGAATATCCGCCTTGCGAGCCAAACCTTCTTGAGTCAATTCACGTTTCTGTCGCCAGACTTTAATCTTCGCACCGATTGTTTTTTGATCCGTCTTACCCATAGAGTGCAGGTGTTGTCCTGTAAGCATTAAAATACCACCTCCAGTTTAACACGGTTCAGGAATTGAGAAAACGTCTCAATTTTTGAATGTCGTGTAATTATGATTATGCGACATGGACGCCATCGAAACAGGAAAAAACATCTTGGCATTTGTGAGAAATCTCCGTCTCGTCATCGTATATTATAAGAGTTTCGAGGTTCTTATGACGACTAAACTTGCGAGCATCTCGAACGTCAAAGTTTTGCAAAAGGGTCGTGATATAGAAATGACGAAAGCCGTGAACGGTTCTCGTGATGCGAAGGTCTTTTAGCAAGGTTTCAAATTCTCGTTGGATGGTTCGGGTACTTAGGTGTTCCCCCTTCCTGTTTCCAAAACTTTGAAATAACGCTCCACTCCTTCGTGTGGTTGCTTTCATGTACACCTTGATAGCTTGGACGGTTTCAGGAGACAGATAAACCCTCTCCTTGTCATCTGAACCTTTGCCTTGAATCATGGCTGTGTCGGAGGCAAAATCGAGATCTTGCACCGACAACCGTATGATCTCTATTTGCCGTAGCCCTTGAAAGGCGAGCAAACAAAATAACGCCCGCAGGCGTTTGGTTCGATCCGTCTCAGGCATCTGCTTGAGAGCCTCGGCGATTGTTTCTATCTCTTCGAAGCAGAAGCCTTGTTTCTTGTGCTTCTTGCTCTGGGAAAATAGCCTGACGTTTGCCGTGATGTCGACTGGGATGAGCCCTGTGCGTACCAGCTCCCGCAAAAACACTTTTGAGGTTGAGAGGTACTTGTTCTTCGTGGCGACACTCAAGTCCGTTCTGGCTGCCAGCAACCGTTTGAAAGACAGGTAACTATTGTGATCAAAACCGTTCTTTTCAAGAAAATAGAGGAACATACCGATCCTCGATTGATAATCTTTCCTTGTGCCTTCCGACACATCCAACCCATCGAAGACCTCCCGTGCCTTGTGAATGAGATTATCTCGTGTGTAGAAGGTCAAAAATGCCTCAGTGTGCGTATTTTGTGTGTACATAGATGGATTAGATAATATGTTCGACCTCAAACCCTTGAGCGACGAATAAGGGGGCGAGGTCTTGATAGCGATGACACTTAACTGGATCTTTCTCGCTACATAAGAGGCAGAGAATCTCGCCTTGTTTTGCCATGTTCGCGAGTTCTTCAATCGTTTCATCAAAACGTACATTCTCGCCCTTGCCACCCAAGTTCCTACCCTTGAATAGATAGGTGATGCCGACCTTCTCAATCTCTGTGGAGAGAGCTTTCTGATTGTACTGGGGGCAGAAACGGCTTTGCGGATGAGACCTGACATCCACCAGTACCTCGATTTTGTTTTCTTGAAGCTTCTCGATGAACTCGAAAAGCGATTGGGAACTATGTCCCAAAGTGAAAATGACTCGTTTCATAAACTTTTTATTGATTTAGAAGATCCTTACCGTCCATTGTAAATTTCAACACTTTCCAATTACGTTGAGCTGCTGGATCACCTCCCGTGTACTGTAAGGTAATGCTGTAGTTGCTTCGGATCATTGCACCAAATCCATTCTGTGAATCCACATACGAGTCCACTTTGTAGGTACCCGTTGAGATTTTTACTCCTTCACCAAAAAAAGGAAAGTCCGCTGTTGATGGGGATTTCAATGCCAGCTTTACGAAATTATTTGCCTGAACATACGACATGGTTGAGTTGTCATCTGTTGTGGAATACGAACTTGAAGAAGAATCTGACGAACCGGTAGAAGAGGAGTTACATCCAGCGAAGGCAACGACAAGGAAAAGGATCATCCCTAAAAAAACCAGACAACCCGTGATGTTAGAACCTCCTTTAATTTTTGTACGACACTGAGGACAAATGCTGGCTTTCTTGGAAATCTTGGACTGACAAGAAGAGCAAATTTGTGTCTCCTCTCCATCTACGGATATGTCACTAGATGCTGATGTGCTTTGAGTCATAAGACATGAAAAATGATTTGATAGAAACAAGTTAGTAAGCATCGACTCTCATTACAGGATAAACACTCCAATTAGGAACAAGAACCAGTTTCGTACATTCCTTTGGTAAAACCCGAAGCACCAACATCTGCCTCTTCGCTGTATCCCCATGCCCAAATAGTTATGTCGTCCCATTGATTGATGTAGTTATCAGCGACTCTTTTCAGTGTAAAATTTACATCCGTTTTACTCGACTCATCAGGAACCACTAAACGCACACCGATACGTTTGCAACCAGCATACGAGAAGTCTTCTGTCTCAATAATTCGATAGCTCAATAATTGAGGCTCTGCTTCTTGCTCTTCCTTTTCTAGCTCAAAAATCAACGTGTCGTTTGTTCCTGATTTTTCAATCTCAAGTGCATAAGGAACAAAATCTTTCGACACTTCGTACACGAGCACCCCTCGTTCCTCTATTCCATTACCAAGATTTCGAGCGTCAATGGCACGCTTTTCATATCCGATTGCACCACCACTTGTCGCTTGATAAATGTCGTAGGTTACACCTTCCCGACTTGAAAGCAGCATGCCTTTTGGATACAAAGTAAAGGTACTGTTTGTCAGGTTTGTCACTGACATATCCACCAAAATAAAAGTAGCGTCTACCTTCGTCTGTGTGGTGCCGTGTAGTACACCTGAAATGGTGTTAGCCTGCTCAAAACCATGAACCTGCAAAGATAGTGTTGAAAGTTGTCCTGTTTCTCCAAATGGAACAATAACTCTTTCTCTTAATCCATCTTCACTAGTTATTGGCATTTCTACTTCTGTAGTTTGTACAGGATAATCTAAACTCTCTGCCGTCTTTTTTGAAGAAGAAAAAGAGCTCAACGCAACAGCAAAGAGTGTTACCGCTATTATACCTACAACAATTTGAGATGTACTTAGTTTTGTTTTCATAAGTGATGTGTGTTACTAAATTTTAATCTGCTGACAGCAACACAAAACCTGCCGCCAGCCGGTGTCTTGCGACACCCGTACCCCTTTCGAGATACGACCATACAAGGATAGCTGAACGACAGGTTCAATATCTTGTATGGGTTTAATTGCCATGCCCTGAAATAAATTCAGGGTTTAGGCGGGTTTAGTTGTAAGGATATGATAACAGAAATAAGCCATAAAGCAAGGGGTTTCCGACTTCTTCTGTGCATTATTCTGCCCATGAAAAACGAACTCGATTTTCAAAAAGCACATTCTCTAAGTACTTGATCCGCCGTTCTTGTTTGCTTAGCTGGTACTGCTCTGCCACACGAGGCGAAAATTCTTGCGGACGTTTTCGTTCCAAGTACCAGAGAGCAGTTTTTACGTCACCCATCTGTATTGCTTTAAAAATAGTCATCCTTGCCATCAACGTGGGCGTCGTCTGTAAAAGCCTGATTTTGTCGCGAAACTCAGGATATTTTCGGCAGTATCGATAAAGAGAATCCGTTGAAATATCCGCGAAATTACAAGCCTCCGAAGACGTTGAACCGATCGAAAACGCATACTGCAATTTCGCAATAACCTCGTTCTCATTTTTGCCGTCAAATAACGGTCTGCCTAACACTTTTGTTCGTGGTTGTATCTGATACGACGAGGGTGTGTAGAGACGATCGTTGACATCAATTTTTTGGTTTTCGATAACAGACATATCGCATGATTGTCTCAGTTTGTTACGGAAGAACTTGTAACCTCACCACTCAATTCTACTGCCCATATACTGCCAACAAGGTGAGGTTTTCTAAGTTCTTCCGAGAAACATGAGAAACTCGTGAAATCAGATTTCAGACACATTTCCTAGATAATCGATGATTTTACCTTTGTTTACTATCTTTTTCTTTCTTTGTCAGAAGGGTTCGAATCCCTGTCCGGGAACCAAGAAAAAAACTCACTGTGTAGTGAGTTTTTTTCTTGGTTAAGAAACGGTGTAGTCATTCAGCAATAATGTCACATGTTGGCATTCAGCAAAGTGTCACATAGAGTGGTCCAGGCCATTCAGGCGACGGTCTGCCAAT
>MHBF01000168.1 GCA_001803225.1 Lentisphaerae bacterium GWF2_44_16
CCTCCCTGTCTTTGTCAAACTTATTGCACCCCACCCTTTTTGTCAGACTAAATGCTCTTGGATGTTTGGAGGGGGGTGCGTTTACTTTTTCAATTTTCATTTCTGACTTTATTGCTGGAAATTTCCAGAAAGCTATTGACAATCGCAGAAAAATATGATATTATAAGGTATAATGTAACCGTTTAACTAGTAACCGTATTATTGAGTCAATAGGAAAGTGAGGAATAAATGCCTTTCATGAAAACAATATTGATATTCGTATCAATGCAAATTTTAAACCTGGAAGCAGAATCTGCCGGGAAAGAGCAAACATGTCAACCGAAGGATAATGTATCACCGACTCCAACAACAGAATCCACCTCACAACAATCCATATATCAAAAAATATCATGGAAACAGATTGGCCCCGGAGGAGGAGGTTCCTCCTTTCTGTCAAAAGGAAGTCCCCATGACTCGCAGATTGCATTTGTAGCCGCAGATGTTGGCCCCATGTATAAAACTGTCAATGGAGGAAAAAGCTGGTACCCAGTCACAGGTGGATATGCGGGGTATTATCAACCACTTTGGGCGAGAAACATGAAATTCTCAGATACAAACCCAAAGCAGATATGGTGCTGGGGATTCCGGGGATTGTTTGAGAGCAATGACGAGGGTGAAACATGGAGTTGCCTGTCTGAAAATTTCCCGCCCGCCAAAGGCATGCGAAACAATATGATTGCCGCCGTGGCGATAGACACTTCAAATGCAGATGTCATATATGCCGCTCCGGGAATATTCAGCATGTTCGGGAATGGCCCGGGTGAAATATATAAAAGTGTCAATCATGGAAAATCATGGAAGAAGTTATCCACAAATATGCCGGAAGAGGCGTTTGTAACTTCAATCGAAGTGGATCCAGCGAATAAAAATAACGTTTACGCTTCAACGGCAAAAGGTTTTTTCATGAGTGCCGACGGAGGCAAAACATGGGCGCAAAAAGGTTTGGATGTATTTCCGGACGGATGTGGAACGATGACCATCTGTAAAAATCCAGAGAATGGAAAAACATTGCTTTTTGTGGTAAGCGACGCGAAATCTCCCGATGGGAAAACATACAAAAACGCTGTCTATATGAGCGACGACGGAGGCGAACACTGGATCGAAAAAAGCAATGGTATCAAAGCTTCGCAAAAAGAAAATAAAAGATTTTTCATTATCTGCAATGCGGGCATGGATAGTGGTCTTTTGTTTCTAGGTTCACGGCAAGAGGGTACCGGATTAATATATGCGAGTTCTGACTTTGGTGAACATTGGACTGACATGTCTAACAGTAAAATAACAAAAGGATGGGGATGGGTGGCGCGCCCAGCTTTTGACATAAGTGTTTGCAATTCCAATCCCAATGTCATATATATTGCGATGCGCGGTACCTGTATCAAGTCGGATGACGGAGGAAAATCATGGAACCAGTTTTCCAGCGTCCAAACCCCGGATGGCAAATGGAAGGGAACAGGGCATGAAGTTACGTTCATCAACAAAATTGTCATCGACCCGTTTGATTCCCGCAAATTATATATCGCGTCCAATGACATAGGATTATTTATGAGCGATGACGGAGGGGAAAGTTTTTCATTCGTCTTTCCGTTTGGAGAAGGAAAATATGGCACCATATATGACGCGGTGGTTGCCGACCCCGATGTGAAAGACTCTGTTTATGTCGGATATGAAATAGTGTGGGATTCCTCCCACAAATTTGATGGTTCGATCATATGTTCCAGGGACGGAGGCAAAAGCTGGAGCCTGATAGGAACAAAAGGTTCAGGCCTGTCCCATCCCCCGATTGAAAACCTGAAAAAATACCGTGAATGGAATGGATACAGACCAATCAACGGCACAAGTTCCATCGCGATAGACAGGAAAAGCCCCAAAGAAAACAGAACAATCTACGCAGGCTCGATCATGGGGGGAATATTCAAAAGTTCAAATGGAAAAAGCTGGAAAAAGATAAGCCGGAATTTTGACGAACGCATAGTCCAACTGGCAATAAACCCCGAAAACAGCAGTGTACTCTACGCCGCTGTCCGTTCGGTACTGGGGCAGGGAGGGGAAATTCGTCCCGGAGGACTTTTCATCAGCAAAGATGCCGGTGTCAACTGGAACAGGGTTCAGGGAATGCCGGATGTGGATGTTACAGGAATTGCCATGTCTGAAAAATACCCCGAAATAATCTATGTTTCCTGCTGGCGCAATGAGGATGCCTACACCGCAAATCCGGCAAACAAAAATTACAGTGAAAACAACAAGGGCGGCATATATCGCAGCGATGACGGAGGCCTTTCATGGAAAAGAATATTGAATGAGCCGCAATGCAGGGGACTGGACATGGACAAAAACAATCCGGACATAGTTTTCGCGGGTTCTTCGGAGGATAGAAACTCCTCTATCACCAAATCTCCCGGGATATTCTTCTCCGAAGACGGCGGGAAAACATGGACAAGGGTCAACGACGGACTCAATACCTACGCAATACAGTCAATAACAGTGGATTCGGAAAATCCCGGAAGTATATTTATAGGAACACGCGGGGGCGGTTTCCTCAAAAGCCAACCCCATCCATAGATTTTTTTTAAACACACAAGGGAAAAACGGGGATATTTATGAAAATCAGAATTTCTGGGCCAATCATAGCATTCACTTTGATTGAGTTGCTCATAACAATATCAATAATAGCGATATTGGCGTCAATGCTTCTGCCGTCTTTGCAAAAGGCGCGGGGAAAAGCAAAGGAACTCAAGTGTGCCGCCAATCTGAAACAATTGGGCACGGCATTTTTCATGTACGCGGACGAACACGACGGTTACTTACCTGTATCAGGAGGCAGTCCCAACCGTTGGTGTCAGACTTCAATCCCCCCCTACACCAACGACAAAGGACAAAGAACTCCATTGTATCTTTGTCCTTCGGATTCCTCCAAATACAATCCGACATATTATTCCACAGTGAGCTATGGCTATAAAATCCCATTGCATGGTAAGAAGTTGTCCAAACAAAACAAACCATCACTTGCTCTGCTTTTATGTGATAACGCTGATACCGGAGATGGAAATACTCCTTATGATGTCTCATGGTACTATGCCACCAATGGAATTCTAGCATTGGCGAAACAACGCCATTCGGGAGGGATAAACATCTGTTTCCTTGATGGACACATGAAGTTTTGGAGAACATCTATTCCAACTTCATCCAGCGATGATTTTTGGCTTGCTCAATAATGGAAAGAAATTAAAATGAATAGCGACAAAAAAAACATTTCGATCAAAGACCTTGCCAAAATGGCCGGGGTTTCAACAGCAACCATTTCAAGAGTCATCAATGACGTACCGGGATGCATTGTCAGCCGCCCAAAAAGAGAAAAAATACTGAAAATCGCCCAAAAGGTTGGTTATCGTCCGAATCGAAGCGCTCGTCTTTTCTCACGTGGAAACAACCGTTGTGAAAGTATTGGAGTAGTTATATCAGGGACTTCCCTCCAGAATTTCACATGGAGGAGTACGGCATCATTCAGCATAGAATACATTCAGGGAATTTCGGAAGCTCTTAATGAAATAAACCATACAATGTCATTTGTTGTAACTCCCACCGGGAACACCGAAGATTTCCTGCGCAGGGAATATCTTTCCGAAAAAAAAGTGGATGGTCTGATTATTTTCGGCGGGGAAAAAGAGCTTTCAATGGCTTCGGAATTTGAAAAAAACGGCATGCCGGTAGTTTCATTTGATGTAAAAACCGCCCCATTGTTTAATGTCCCGCTCCTCTTGTTCGACCCGGAACCCGGAATCAGGGAGGCGGTGGAGGCGGTGGAGGCGCGAAAGCATAAAAAAGCGGGCATCGTACATACCGGTGACAATAAAGGTGGAATGCCGGAAAGAGCCATGCTTTTTGAACGGTTATGCACGGATAAAGGAATAGAAATAGGAGGAAAAAGGTGTATATCCGCATCCGATGAAACCGAGTCCTACCTGTCAACAAAAGAACTCATTGAAAAAAATCCCGACATCACATGTATTTTCTATACATCCGACCTTTTTGCGATGCTCGGCATAAGGGCGTTGCTGTCGATGGGCCTGAGGGTTCCGGATGATGTTTCCGTGATAGGATATGACGATGCACCGTATTCCATCAATTCCCCAGTACCTCTAAGCACTATCAAGCTTCCCCGTAAAAAAATAGGTGCAAGCGCTGTTAAACTTCTTTTCGGAATTATAAATGGTGAAACGCCCCCAAGCCGTTTCGTTCTCCCATGCCAGTGGATACAAAGAGAATCTCTAGGAAATAATAAATCAATGGTATAGAAAATTGTTGTTTTGAGGGTGGAAGTGCTTCGATTCTGCGCATTTTCAGTGGTTGGGGGCAATTTCGGAGAAGATGGAGTTTCTTGTAAGGTCTCGCCCGAAGTTTTTCCCGCAATTGGGACAGTAAATGATTGGAGATTTGCCCGAATTATACATTTTGAAATTACAGGCGCGGGTACGGATAACATTCACAGGTTCACTGAACGGAAGAGCATTGTCTTCCCCTGATTGTTCGAAGTCATCAGTTTTCATTGCTCATCCAGTGGCAAGTTTTGCAGGATATATGCGGACTCTCAACCTTAAAAGAGCCTGCCAAATCGTCCTGATGATTTCTGTGCAGGGAGGCGAAGAAACCGCGTTTCAACAGCTTAAAAAGAAAAATGTAAAAAACTTTAGCGCACTCAATAAAAATCATTTCAATGTCTCTGGCCTCGTCCGTCTCATTGTTCGCCCCTGAGCAGGTTATTGCCTACAGTTCGCTTTTTTCCGAAAAAAACCTTCTATGGAAAAATCTCAAAGATGAATTTGCTTCCAGGCAGAGCAAACAGAAATTCCCGGGCATACCATTAATTTGCGCAGAAAATTCTCTCTTCAGTGCCGCCGCCGGGGCCGCTTTATACTCTCTTGAAAAAAAATATCCCGTAAATTCCAATTAAAAAACGGGAAAATTTTAGATACGATATTGACAAAATGAAAATTATCATTATAATTGTCATTAGTTACCAATGAGAGGCTTAACAAGATATATTTAGTAACTATAATTACAATATGGATTTTATTTATATGACCCCTATTCATAAAACAATACTAAAGCACATTCTTTTAAATGAGAAAATGTCAAAGTCAACTTTGGCTAAAGCAATAGGTATGAGTAAAACGAGAATAGGCAAACAAGTCGAGCAAATCATAAATAATGGGTTCCTGCATGAAAATGGATTTTTGCCTGTCAATGGACCTGGTCGTTTACAAGGATGTCTCGAAATAAATCCAGGCACATTTTACAGTTGCGGCATAAGCATTATCTCTGATTGTATGGAAATAGGCATATTTGACGCTAAGGTGAATCTTATAAAGAAAAAGCATTATAAAAATCCATTTCTATCAGGGATACACGATGCAAAAGATATTGATAATGCCTTAACAAATATTTCTGAATTATTTTATTCTTTTCTTAGAGAAATAAATTTTGATAAAAATAAGATTTGTGTTGTAGGGTTTTCTCTACCGGGAATAATCAATACACATTCAGGGGTAATATTAAGGAGTCCTTTTTTTCCAGGCATAAAAGAATATCCTATAGGTAAAAAACTTTCGGATAAAGTAAATATTCCGGTAATAATAGAAGATTTTCACAAAGCCAAGACTTATTTTGAATATCACCGTGGCGCAGGCAGGGGAAGTAAAAACATGCTGTATATAAGCAGCCGGTCCGGAACATTTGGCATAATCATTAATGGAGAACTTTTTTATGGTTCCGGATATCGCGCGGGACAGACAAGCGCTTTTGTAATAGATCCGCAAGGCCCTATGTCTGACTGGGGAATTAAAGGGACATTGGGATCTTATTTCTCGATTCCAGCTTTTTTAAAACAAATAGAACAAATACCAATTTCACAGGAAACTGCTCACCTAAAAAATATAGTTACAGAAGAACATCTTAAGAAAATGTTTATTTCCGGAGAACTGGTTACATGTCAAATAATCCGTGAAGCATCCGTTTATTTGGGAAAGGCGCTATGTAATTTAATGACATTACTTCCGGTTGATGTGATAATGATAGACCACTGGCTGTCCAGTCATCCTGAATGCTGCATAGATATTATCAATCAGGAACTGCAAAGATATGTGTTAGCAAGCATCGGACCTGAGATTAAAATTCAGGCGAGCAAATTTGAAGTTGATAATTATCCTTTACATATTGCGTACTTAGCTTCAGTAAGATATTTTGAAACATAATCGAAAAGGTTTTCATTTATAACAATGAAGAAGAAATCATCAATTGACTAAAAATCTCAAGATGACAAAAGTAAATACTTATTTCACAAAATAGAACTACAATAAAGGAGTTTTACAATGGTTATAAAATTCAAAGAGAGGGTCAGAATCAGATTTATTTTCACGATGATAGAACTCCTGATGGTTATAGCGATTATTACAATTCTTTCAGCGGTTTTGTTACCAGCCTTAAGTAAAGCAAGAGATAAATCCAAAGAACTGCTCTGCAGAAGTAATTTAAAACAAATTGGAGCCGGTATATACAATTATGCCAATGACTTTAGCGATTTTACCTATCCCGGTACGCCCCAATCCACTTGTACAGGTATAAATGACTGGATAAATGACAAAGTCAAAAACTGGTACGATAACAAGCTATGGCAATGCCCTTCCGTCAAAAAATCAGGAACCCCATATATTTCCTATGCGGCTTCCTATGGAGAATATATGGATTACATAGAAAACTATTATGGAAGAGGATTAAAATTATTTAAGCTGAATCCCCGAAAAGTTCTTTTCTGCGACAAGACGGAGCATCTTGTGGTAGAAGTTTTCTCAAGCGACTCCCAGATGCCGACGGGAAGCAGTCCCAGAATATCAATGAGGCATAACCAGGGGACGAATTGCCTGTATGTCGACGGACATGTTGAATGGTTACGTTACAATTTATTGAATATGAATACATTAAATCCTAATTAGGAGAAATCTAAAATGAAATTATTATCATGTGCGGCTGTGTCACTTTTTATTCTATTGAACAATTCATACGCAGAGATGCCGAAGAAAAATAATATTGTCAAAAATCCAGGATTTGAAGACAGCTGGAGCGAATGGAAAAAAATTGGAGAAAACGAGTGCTGGAATATTTCAGAAGCAGAACACCATTCAGGAAAGAAAAGTCTTTACTGGAAAGGTACAAGCGCCAGTGAATATGTTTTTATCGCACAGGATATACCATGTCCATTGAATGAGAGTTCACGATTTGTTGTATGGGTGAAAACCAAAGACCTTAAACCAGCCCAGAATGGGGGAGGTGTCTCGTTCGCAATTCAATACTATGCGGGAGGAAAATACATTGGAGGATCATTCAAAAATCCACAGCTTTCCGGCACAAATGACTGGACAAAGCTGGAATGTGACATTATGCCTGTCGAGAATTATTTTGGTAAAATTGAACGGGTAGAGTTCGTTTTGTATGTTCCCACCCTGTGTTCAGGCGAAGCTTGGATTGATGATATTGAAGTATACAAGGAAGAACCCAAACACGAACCGCTGGAAATTACAGTAATAAAGCCTTTTTACCGGAATATTATTGTAGGCAATGAACCTCTTCAAATCAATTTTGCAACAAATGTCCGGAAAAAAGACAATGAAACGTTAAGCCTCAAGCTTAAAGCGGATTTTTCTGACGCTTCTGGAAAACTGGTT
Source organism: Lentisphaerae bacterium GWF2_44_16 (assembly GCA_001803225.1). Classification (GTDB taxonomy): domain Bacteria; phylum Verrucomicrobiota; class Lentisphaeria; order Victivallales; family GWF2-45-14; genus GWF2-44-16. The sequence goes on from MHBF01000168.1 coordinate 7,755, forward strand.
GAAAGCAAAACAGTCAATGACAAAACCCTCGAAAAAATGAACGGCATATTGGATTTCAAATCTTTGCCGTCCGGTAAAGCCTCTTACAAATTACAGGTGAGCCTAATAAATAAGGATACTGATGTTATCGCGTCAAAAACTTTTCAGTTTGAAAAGGTGGATTCACTGCCTGAAAACTTCTTCCATCTGTCCGAGACAGGAGTACCGCTTGTCAATGGCAAGTCATTTTTAATGTGGGGCTATACGGGGCTTTCAAATAGTGATAATTTCCCATATCTGGAAGATAAACTGGATAATGAAAAAGATAGAATGACAAATTTTGCGATGTCATGGAACGTTCATAAACGGGATGACGCTTCAATAAAAAGTTATCTGGACAAACTTGATTCATTAGGTATGAAAGCTGTTTTAATTCCTACCGTCAATGAAAAACCAAGTGTAGAATTTATCAATAAATGGAAAACACATCCGGCCCTTTTGGGGTGGTTTCTCTGTGATGAACCTGAAAACACTCAGGTACCACTGCAGGACCTTGTTAAAAAATATGAAACTATTAAAAAGGCAGACCCTGAACATCCTGTTATAATCGATTGCTGTACACCGGAAGGAATTTTGAAATACGCATCGGCATGCGACATTATGACAACCGATCCGTACCCCGGATTTTTCAAAGGAGCAGGTTCCCGTAAACCTATAACTGTAGTTACCGAAAATATTAACGCAATAATAAAAAGTGGGAAGAGTCCATGCTGGATAATCCCACAGGCCTTTTCATGGGAGTATTTCGGATCTCATGAAGATCGCTATCCCAATTTCACGGAACTGCGCAATATGATTTATCAAACCTATATCGCGGGAGCTAAGGGAGTGATGTGGTATGGATATGCTTTCTCTCGTAACAATAACGATCTGCTGCTAGGGATTCCTTTTCTCGGAAAAGAGTCATTCCTTATTGCCGATGCGGTTTTGGCGGAAGACATCAAGGGAAGTGTATCTTCAGACAATCCTGCGATTTTATATTCCCTGAGAAAAACAGACAAAGGGCTTTTCCTGTTTGCGGTAAATACTAAATGGGAAAAACAGAACGTTCATTTTTCTCTTAGCAGACCGCCTTTCGCTGACTCAGACTTGAATGTTATTTCCGAAGGACGGAAAGTATTGATAAAGGATGGAAAATTCAGGGATGAATTCGGCCCGTTCGAGACTCATCTCTACACGACAAATGAAAAAGATGCCTCAACATACAGTGTTAAAAACATATTGGGACAAATTGATGATGCCACTAAAAAACTGCTCAAAAAAGGAAATATTGCTCACCAATCAACGGGAAGTAAAGTAACTGCTTCCTCTGCCTGTGTAAGATCGAAAAAAGCAGTGAATGTATACCTTTCCTGTGTAATTGACGGTTTTTGCGGCAAAGACACTTTCCTTTGGTTGGACAAAACCCCCGGAAAATTCCCGGACTGGCTGCAAGTAACTTTCCCTAAAGTTCAAAAAATAAATAAAGTAATTGTCTATACCACGGATTTGAAGGATTGGGATGTTCAGGTACTGAAAAATGGAGAATGGACTACTGTCGCTCAGGTCAGCGGCAATTCTTCTTATGCCAGAGAGTCTGTATTTGAACCTGTTGAAACAATCGCGGTCAGGCTATATATAACGGCAGCGTCTAAACCGCGATGCGAAGTCGCGGAGATTGAAGTCTATAAAGTTGATATTGATTCTATAGATAAAAAACAGTAATAGGACGGATTGAAATAATCATCCTTCAAAAAAATTGACTTAAATAAAGGGCGTTCCAGATGAAAAAAACAATATTTTCCAGAGAAACTGTCAGGATTTATTACGGAGATGCAAAGCTTCGTAACTTCCTTTCATATATGGGGAATAAAATTAAAAATGAGACAGGGCTGAAAATCAGATGTGAACAAAAAGAGTTGAAGGATAATACAGTGATAATTTCCGACAGGGAAATCTCATTGCCGGCAGGCAATCTGAAGGGGGCTGAAAAGGCAAAAAAAGTGAAATTATCAAAATACGATTCCTTTTTAATAGATGCCCATGAAACTTCAATTTTGATATCCTCTCTTTCGTATTCGGGACTTCTAAATGGGCTTATCAAATTTTTCCGCCAGTTTAAAATGTCTTCTGCTGAAGGGAAGAATATTTGTATCAGGGAAACTTATTCCTGCCCGGCCGTGAAAAACAGATTTTACCATATTTGCATGAGCGGGTCCACCCCAAACATAGAGTCATTTCTGGAACTTATAAGGACAATAAAGCTTTTTGGATATAACGGAATAGTTATTGAGTTTGAAAATAAATTTCCATATACTAAAAACAACAGCTTTCTGCATCCTGACCATTACTTATTGGAAGATATAAAAAAGATAAGAGAGACTGCCGTCAATTTTGGAGTTCAGGTTATTCCTCTTCTGCAATGCCTGGGGCACCTTGAATATCTCCTTAAATATGATGAGTTCAAAGACCTTTGCGAAGTCGAAGGACACATACGGGACGCATGTCCGTTAAATGAGTGGACATTTGAAATCTTTAAACAGTTCAGTGAGGAAATACTTGAACAGTTTCCAGAAACAAAATATTTTCACATCGGCGCTGATGAAGTCAGGATACTTGGCGAATGCCCGAAATGCAAAAAGTACGAGGGAAAACATGGTAACTATTCGACCTTTACCGCCTACGTGAAAAAGGTTACGGACCACCTGCTGGCAAAAGGCATTCAGCCAATGATGTGGGATGACATTATCTATCGGCATTATCCTGATGTGAAAATTACAGGGTTATCAGAAAAAACTATAATCGTCAACTGGGATTACTGGACGATAAACAGTCAAAAATCAGCAGAACTCATTTACACGCTTGGAAAAACAGGCATTACTGTATCAAAAAAACACCTGTTGGAAATAGAAAAATTTCTGTTGGAAGAACAAGATGGTGTGAAGGTCAAATTTGAAGCTACCGGTCTTTTTGAAAACTATGATTGGAAAAACTTGAAGATATATGATTTCATAAAAACGAAAGATTTTCCAGCTTCAGTAAAAGCTTTTCCTGTCATCGAAATGATAAAAAAAGACGGTTTTATTCCGGCCGGAGCATCCAACGTCCGTAAATCACTGGATGGAATAGACAGTCAAAACTTTATACACAGAGTACAGAATAACAAAGCCTGGGGAGAAAAATTGAAAGCGTCAGGAGTTGATTTTTTCATCGCCACCTCATGGAGCAGAGGCAATAGCCTGAGGGAACCTGTGTTTAATATGGAACTTATGCTTTACCCCCTCGCGTCAGGCGGATATTTCAGCTGGAATGGAGGAGGCAGTATTGAAGAATTCAATGTCTTTTTTGAGAACTGGATTTCTTCCGCAAAGGAAAATGTCAAATTAACCATGTCTATATATGAGATGTTTAAGGGACTTTCAGCAATAGTATCTCCTGCTTTCAATGAGCTGTTAAAAGAAAACCTGGTAGTCCTTAAAAAATCTAAAACACCATTTTATGAAATGCTTTATCTTTATATCCGTGTATTTGTTTTTAACAGGGAATACAATGGCTTTATAAGAATATTGAGAAATATTCTTTACAGAATAGAAATGGAACATGATTATCCCGAAAAGGAAAAACGTCAGCACCTGGAAAGACTTGAAGAACTAAGGAAAGAAATAGAGAGCATTGAAAAGGAATCAGAAAAAATCATAAAAAAGTATGTTCTTCCCGCTGACGCGAAGGAATTAACGATTTCTCTTTTTTACTATAAAAAGAAAGAGCTTGAAGGATTTATTGGAGCAGTCAAATAAACAATTGCCTGACTCCGTTGACGGCAGTCTTAAATGGAGCCGGTCAGCGAAAGACATGTCGCCAGAATATTTGAAGAAGAAGTTCGGCGACAAACTTGCTTTTAAAGGATGTATATCTACGACTGGACCTCTCGCTTACGGCAGTGTTGATGACATAAAAACTGATGTCCGCAACACGCTTGAGGTAATGATGCCGGGCGGAGGATATATTTTATCTCCGACCCACTCAATCCAGTCCAATTCTCCCATTGAGAATGTCCTTGCGATGTATGAGGCTGCAAGCATATATGGAAATTATTAAAACAAGCATCAACTGTTCAGTTATTGATTACAGTCAAGACCTTCTCTATCAGTTTTCTCTCAATATCAAGCGAATAGGGAGCAGGCTCTTCTTCAAAGATAAAGGAAGAAGCTTCATAACCTCCGTCTTTTATGGCTTGAGCAGTTGGTACGTAATCTATGTCTTCATTGGCATACGCTGCCACTATGACTTTTGTTTTGGCTTTTTGCCTTATTTTAAGTCCATACTCAACCATTACTTCTCCTGAAAGAGCAAGCAGAGATAAATCACCTATTTTCAATATCATGAAATCAGCCGCGGTATTTTTCGGCAATTTTTCATCATTCCTGATTTTCTCAGCCATTTTCTCAGCCCATTTTTCTATATATCCGTGAAACTCTGCTTCTCTTTTCATATATTTCTTTTTCAATGCCTCAAGCTGTTTGAGATTTCCAGGTATCAGAGTTTTCTCGTAATCAAACTGATGTTTTACAATCCTGCTTTCCAAAGTCATATTTTTCAGCGGCTTTGCTTTTTCTATGCATTTGACAGTTTCTCCCGCAAGTATTCTGCCCAGACTTTCGACATCGGAAAAATGACCGGCCTTGAACTTGTCTCCGTCGGTCATGGCAGGCCTCACATCTCCGCAGCAACCATTTATGAACATGGCGGAAACTCCGGGATAGATTTTTTCGATCTCACATCTCGCGACGCCAGGGTAGTCAGCCGATATTTCATAATTCGCTCCCAGAGTTGTAGGATGGCAACAGGCCTTGAAAAGTACTGCAAGCATCTGACCATTCATTTTTTGAAACTTCACGACTTGGACTATATTGTCGACGGGACCTTCCGGGTTTGGTTTCATCTCCATGCCTTTATCGGTTTTCTTTCTCCTGTTTATTCCGATAGCGGCTTCGCCTTCGCCATAGGAAACAATGACCTCCTCTTCCCTGAGTTGGGCTTCCTTTATCCCTCCGCAGATTTTCTGAATAAGCAAAATCCGGTACTCTTCAGAAAAATATTTTTTGTTGGGAAGATAGCTTGCGTTTTCATTTATAAGCGGCCCTGTGTGGGTGTGCGATACAAAGAGAAACACATCAGATTTGGAAAAACCGCATTCCTTTTTTATTGTTTCCTTGACCCTGCTGCAAAATTTGTTGCTGAACGAAACAAGATCAGCGCAGACAATGATGACTCTTTTCCTGCCGTCAAAAAGGCTGAGTATTTTCAGAATGAGTGAATCGTGTACCATTTTCGATGGTTCGGTTCTTGCCGCATATCCTCCCATCCAGTAACCAATTGGCGGAGTTATATCCATCTCCACAATACCGGCAAAAAGTTTTTTTTCTTTCATTTTCAATTCCTTTCAAAACAAATGGATTTTCCTTCAGCATCGCTTTTCCTGGCGCAGTCCACTACTTTCATGAGCTTAAGGAGCTGCCCGGTTGAAACAGGGGGCTCCTGCCCTTTCAGGATGCGGGAGACTAAATCCTTATAGTGAAAATATGACGGAGAACCTTTCAGGTAGTAGTCCTCAAATCTTTTCAGAAGTTTTTCCCTTCCGCCCCAAGGCTTGAACCGGAAACGGCTGACAGGAAGTTCGTTCTCAACTATGAGTGTTCCTTTTGTTCCGCATACATACCACAGTGGTTTTGAAAAAGCAGCGGTATTCATTTCGCATTCGCTGACGGAACCGTCTTTGAATTTTATAGAAACTTTGTATGAATCCTCGGCATCGCCTTTATCAAGTATACGATGAAATTTGGCAAAGATATATTCAGGTTCCGAATTATTGAAAAACAGGATCGCGTCAAGCACATGAATGCCGAGATCTGCGAGAGCCCCGCCATTGTTCTTTTTCCATATCTGCCAATCTGTCCTTTCAGAAGAATGGTTGCTACCTGTATAAAAGCTGTAAACATCCCCTAGCATGCCGCTGTCTATCACTTTCTTGAGATATAGGGCATCGACACGGTAACGCATGGACTGATTGACTGTAAGGATTTTTCCTGCTTTCTCAGCGGCTTCTACCATTCTAGCAGATTCATCAAAATCCCGTCCCATCGGTTTTTCAACCATCACATGAAAACCTTTGTTCAAAGCGGCAATCGTCATTTCGGAATGCATCTGTGACGGAGTGGCTATGACAATCATATCAGCCCCGCAGTCTTTCAGCATTTCATCGTATGAGCTAAATGAAGGGACGTTGAATTCTTTCGCTGCTTTTCCGGCAAGTTCCTTGTTATTGTCACAGACCGCGCAAAGCTCCATTTTTTTTATTTTTTTAATGGCAGGCAAATGCGTCGCATAACCAATTCTGCCCATTCCGCATACGGCAACTTTTATCTTGCTGTTCATTGTTTATTATTCCTCTTCTTCCAAATCTTTCATTACTTTTTTAATATATTCGATATCTTCCTTTGCAAAGCATTCCCTGTCGCCGGGACGCGGGGCTTCAAGCGCGATCATGCCTGTATATCCTCTTGTTTTAAGAATGCGGAGAAACTCACGGTTGTTTATTATTCCGCCGGATAGAGAATATCTTATGGAATTATTGTAAGTTTTTTCAGGTATTTTGAGAATGTTTTTGAGATGTACATAATAGATTTTTTCACCGCATACGTCAATCACATCCTTTAAGGAAGGTTGTTCGGGAAAGTGGATTATATTGCAATAGTCCAGATTTATCCCGACGCTTTTCATGTTTATCATATCGACAAGTTTTCTGGCACTGGTATGCAAGTCATGTATATAACACATGTGTGTTTCAAAGGCTATTTTGAAGCCCGCCTCATCAGCGAATTTTCCAATTGTTTTAAAGCCTTCCGCCGCCCATTTCCACTGTTCAGGGGCCGCTATGGCGGAACCCTGCTTGTCATATTCCATATAGGATGATGATTTATCAAGCAAATCTCCGGCGAATGCGTTACAAATTTTCAGCTCAAACTTTTTTGAAGCAGCATCAAAAAAATTCATAATTTCATCAAGACTCTTTTTTCTTTCCTCCATATCCGGCTGCATCAGTTCCGGGCCGAAGCTGAATAAAATATTTTCAAGTCTGCTGGCTTCAGCTTCCCCGGCTATTTCATCAAGGTAAGCCTCCTGGGTGTATCCCTGTTTTTTTCTGCGGAACTCGACTCCGTCATAACCCCATTCGACGGCCTTTCTGCAAATTCTTTTTATGGATTGTCCCTGTTCCATGTAGTTGACATGCATTATTACAGGATTACTCATGTTTCTCCTTATTTTTCAAAGTTTCTTTTGCCACGCGCATTACATTAAGCCCGATTATTTTTCTGATATCGTCATCGGAATATCCCTTTTGAACAAGTCCGACTGTAAAAAGAGGCCAGTTTGTCCAAGCCAGGCTATTATTGTCATTATCTCTCTGATATTCCGGCGGTGTCAAACTGCCTTCCGGCCAGAGAGCGGCAAATCTCTGGCGTGATTTCAAATAGCGCATGGGAATTTCTGAATGCAGACTGTATGTCGCATCCGTTCCTATTGCCACATGTTCGGCCCCGAACTTTTTGACTGCATAGTCAATATGTTCGATAAGAGCATCAATATTGCCGCTTCTTTTCAGAAAGCCCGGCATGGCACATATCCCGATGTATCCGCCGCTGTCGGCTATCGCCTTGATTACCTCATCTGTTTTGGCGCGGCAATGAGGCGTAACCGTGTTACAGGTGGAATGGCTTGCCACGACTGGTTTTTCAGATACTTTGGCAGCATCAAAACTTGTCTTCTGCCCGGAGTGGGCCACGTCGGGAATTATGCCGACCCTGTTCATTTCCCTTATAACAGCCCTGCCGAGTTCGCTGAGGCCGCCGTCTGATTTCTCTCCGCATCCGTCACCAATAAAATTGCGTCTGTTGTAAGTCAAATGCATCATACGGCAACCAAGTTGAAAGAATATGCGTATGAAATATATTGCGTCTTCCTGACTGTGCCATCCCGTGGGAAATGGTACGCCATTGGTGGTAAGGTAAAGTGTTTTCAGCCCTTCCCGATATGCTGTTTCAATGTCTTCGGGGAAAACGGATCTCCTGTAGATTTCTCGTTTGGAATCCAGCAGATAAGTGAAACGCGCAAACCTCTTGAGCAGTTCTTGAATGGAATGCCCTTCTCCTTCCGCACCGGCATTTTGAAAAATACATTTGACCCCTGATATTTCCCAAGCCTCCTTATATTCGTTCATTAGCTCCTTATTATCAAGAAAACTTATCGAACGCATTTCTTCGACATTGTCAATCAGTTCAAAAGGTGAAGCATTTTCATCTATGAGCTTATAGATTTTTTCGCAGTCATAAGGCCCTGTAGGCGCAAAACCGTAGGCATCCCATACAAGGGAATTTTTATGCAGTTCCAGACCATGTTCCAAATCTTTTTTTGACGGTTTCAGGACACTCAATGCCGTCTCACGGCAACTCTCAATTCTTTTGTTCATTTCTGTATTCCTCTGCTTTTTTTATTAAAAGATCAAAAACACGTTTTCTGAATTTTTTACCTTTATGACGTTCTATATGAAATTGCAGTCCCAGCCTGAATTCCCGACCTGTTCCTTCAATGGCTTCCACAGTGCCGTCCTCAGCGAAAGCCGATATCAGAAGTCCCTTTCCCTGAAACTTCGGATTTACGGCCTGGTGATGACTTGAATTTATTTCAAAACTATCACCTTCAATAAGTGATTTCAGTATATTCCCACCGCATATTCTTGCTTTATGATACTTTTCTCCGGTATGCTGATCAGCGGTTTTTACGTGCTGGATAAGCTTGCCTCCTGAGGCTATGCTTAAAAGCTGTTCGCCTGCGCATATTCCCAGAACAGGCTTTTTCGACGCGATTGCCTTTCTCATCAGGTAAAGGTCAGCGAAGGGCCTTTTGTTTTTGCAAGACATGTCTTCTGGAATTGCATCCTCCCCGTAAAACTCAGGGGGATAATCAGGACCGCCGATGAATAGAAAAGCGTCAGCTTTTTCCGCGTAAAGATCAAGAACCGCTTCATTTTCAGTTTTAGGTACTATCAATGGCAGGCCCTTTGACTTGATTATGCCTTCAATATACATGTTCCCAACAATGTAACGGTAGTGAATTTTTCCTGATTTTTTATCACTTTCGTAATGTGTATTTACGGCTACCAGAGGGTTCGTACTATGCGGCAAAGAAAAATTCATAAATGATATATCCTTTGTGATTTATTTATAGTAATATCATAAACTATTAGAACTCAAAAGTCAATAGGCATCCCTGGTATGTGAGTTAAAAAACACATATATTGCAATAAAATCACCCCTGTAAATGATATATTATTTTACGGCAGATGAATTTTAAAGGCAACCTTGACTGCCACTTCGAGGTGAAAAATTAGAAGCATTTGGGATTGTTTGCAGTTTTTGCAAAAGAGCGCGAATTTAATTTTATGTCAGCGCCAGTTTGTCATGTCGTGCCTGAGTATTTCATGACGTGAAATGTTCTTGTTTGCCCCGCATGAGCATCTTATTTTCAGAGTAGGAGAGAGCCATATTATTTTATCTTTTATTTTCCCGGTTCCTTTATTGAGGGCGAGGAATGTTTCCGCCAACTTTTCGCCAATTTCTTTTCCGGGCCAGTCGACGGATGTAAAGGGCACCTCCGTGGCATTTGAATATATGCTTCCATAGATTGTTACAAACGCGAGGTCTTCCGGTATTTTTATATCGAAAGACGAAATAAGCTCATAAGCCATAATGGCTTCATCTTCGTATGACGCGACGGCTGCGGTGGGGGAACCCGAAGCCTTGAAGACTTCTTTTACTTTGGTAATGGTGTACAAGTCGTCTTTAGATAATATCACCTGGTTTTTTTCAGGAATGCCCGCTTCCTTGCAGGCATCCTTGAAACCCTGGAAGCGAAGGGTTGCCGAGTAGGTGTTCTCTGGAAACCATCCTATGTATGCCAGTTTTTTATGCCCCAGAGAAATGAGATGCTTTGTCGCGATATAACCGCCCTCTTTCTCGTCAACGAGGAGCTGATATCCGGAAAAACCCTCCAGATAACGTTGAACTATTATCACCGGAACGTCTTTTGCGCCATTTGCTATTTCGGTGAATTTTTTCAAGTCTTCCGCTTTTCCAGAGTGCATCAGCGCTATTCCTTGAGTGCCGGCCTCCAAGGTTTGAGAGACGGCTTTTTCGAGATATTCAAGATTATACTGCACCTGTATTATTGCGCCCAACGCTGAGTTTTCCATAAGCACACGGGAATATGCCCTTCCCATTTGCTGATAGAAAAGATCCCTGTATCCTGATATAAAGAGATGAAAAGCGGGCATTGTCCGCTTGATGTCGCCAGAGATGAAGGTGCCCCTGCCGGCTGTTTTTTTCAACAGCCCCTTTGCCTCCAGATCATTCATAGCTCTTAGCGCGGTAATCCTGGAAACACCGTATTTTTTGCACAGTTCATTTCCGGTCGGGATTTTATCACCCGGCTTGTATGCCCCACTGCTTATTTTCCGGTATATATCGTTGTAGATTTCTCTGTGCTTTGCCATTCCGCACCGCCTTTTTTGAATAATATATCATTATAATACCATTTCCCCACTTGAAATGCAAGTGCACTCTTTTTAAATCTTATGAATATCGGGCAATTTCTATCTGCTTATTTCTATCTGCCTTAAAATTAAATGGTATATTAATTTATAGCTTGTGCTGCAATTGAGGCTGTCGGATTTAATCTTCATTGGGTAAATTCCCCGACCCTTTGGGTCGGCTTTTGCCTTTTGTATTAGTTTTTGTTTTCGAATCTCCGGCCCGCCCGCAGGGCGTGGGAGTCCGTCCGTAATACCCCGTCGCTCTGCGGCGGGGATAGGATGGACGGGAGGAGATTCTTTATTTACAATAAAAAATGCTTCAAAAAAAATTAAACTATTGACTTTTATTGATTAATAATATATTATATATAAAAATAATATATCAATATTGTAAAAGGTGATGCTGAGATGAAAAAAACAATTTTGGTGGGGGCCAGTTACAGGGGGCTTTTCGGGTTTGTAAAGCCCTTGATAAATAATTATTCCACTGAATATAAAGTTGCGGCAGTCTGTGATTTGAGTCTGGATAGAATAAAAGTCATGAATGAGCTTGCGGGCGTTGCTCTGCCCGGATATGATGATTTCGACACTATGGTAAAAGATATCAGGCCCGACATGGCGATCATTGCCTCTATTGACAGTTCGCATATCGACTATATAGAAAAATGTCTTCAGCTGGGCATTGAATGCGTATGCGAAAAGCCCTTGTGCATTGATGCTGAACAGTGTAGACGGGTAAGGAAAGCACAGAAATTGAACCCCTCGGTTAAAGCTGTTACCACCCACAATTACCGGTACAGTCCGTACATGCTTAGGATAAAGGAAATACTTGATTCAGGGAAAATAGGCAAAATCCGTTCCGTCAACTTCGACGAATATCTAGACTGGCGTCATGGGACAAGTTATTTCCGCAGATGGAACAGAACGAAGAAAAATTCCGGAGGACTGCTTGTCCATAAGGCATCTCATCATTTTGACCTGATAAACTGGTTTGTCGCTTCGCTTCCGAAGAACTTGAGCGCGCATGGACGACTGATTGCTTATGGCGCTCAAAACTGTCTCTTTAAAGCTGATGACAAATACGGTCCCGCCTGCCATAAATGTTCAAAAACAAAAGAAGAGTGCCGTTACAAAACACAATTGGATGGTATGCGTGATAAGATGTATTTCAAAAGCAATGGCGGCAATGGCTACACTCCGGATCTTTGTGTTTTCTCTCCCGAAATAGATACCTATGACCATGTGAGCGTCGGTTATGATTATGCCAATGGAGTTCACGTCGCATATTCCCTCTGCGCCCATGCGTCTTATGAGGGTATGAGAATAAGCATAGAAGGTAGCAAAGCTCGCCTTGATTATCAGGAAATATTGTCTACATCTCCGATGGAAACCTCAGCTGTTTACGGTTCTGAGACAATTACTAAAAAGGAAATAATGATAATTCCCTTTGAAAAAAATATTGAACGTGTCCATGTTGAAAAAGTGGAAGGTGGACATGGCGGCGCCGACTATATGATGCACCGGGACCTTTTCGGCGGAGGAAAGAGCAATGCAGAGGCAAGCCTTGAAGACGGTATTCAGGCTGTTCTTGTAGGTTCCGCCGCGAATATTTCCATTGAAACGGGGTGCAGGGTGGATATACAATCGCTGGCGCCTGTAAATTGAGGAAAGTTTTTTATGAAAAATAGAATAAGAAAAATTGTCAATGATAATAAGCCCGGAATACTGGCCTTCCTTAAAGCTCTTGTGGACACGAACAGTTACTCCTACAATAAAGAAGGGGTGAACAGGATAGGAGAGATTATAAAAGGCGCGATGCCCGGATGTTTTTCTTCTGAAATAATCAGGCATGAAAAATATGGAGACAATTATATATACACCAACAAATTCAATAAGCGCAGACCGCTCCTGCTTGTCGGGCACATGGATACCCTCTGCCCCGAGGACAAGAAATTCAACCGGCTGGAAAAGTCCGGCGAAAAGTTGACAGGTCCCGGCGTTAATGACATGAAGGGCGGACTCGCCGTGCTGGTCTGGTCGCTGAAAATACTCGAAGAGTCAGGCATCCTGAAAGGAATTCCCGTAACTTGCATCTTCAATTCCGATGAAGAAATAGGCTCTGTTTTTTCAAACCGGATTTTCAGAGGCATGAAAGGAAAAGCGGAACTGGCATTGGTCTTTGAATGTGGCGGGCCGGAAGGAACGGTTGTAAGCACACGCAAAAGCAACGCGCGTTTCCGCCTGAACATTACCGGTGAGCCGAACCACTTCGGAAATCTCAAGGGACGGAAAGTCAGTGCCGTTGAGGAGCTCGGAAATAAAATACTTGAGATAGAAGCACTGAACCGTCCTGATAAAAGTGTTGCTGCCAATGTAGGCAGGGTCGGCGGAGGCCTCGCGGCAAACGCAGTGGCTGAAAGCGCGTTTATGGAGTTTGAAGTGCGGCACTGGAATTCTGATATTGAAAAAGAAACTCTTAAAAAAATAAAAAAGATATTGTCCAAGTCCCATGTAAAAGGCTGTAAACTGGAACTTGATGAAATGGCATACAGGCCTCCGATGGAGCCTTCCGGAAAATCGATGAGATTATTTGATATGATAGTGGAAACGGGAAAAGGACTTGGCCATAAAATAATTGAGGAAAAACGCGGAGGCCTTTCCGATGGCAACTGGCTCTCTCATGTCGGCATTCCGACAATTGACGGACTGGGGCCTCTAGGTGATGGGGATTTTACAACTAATGAATTTATTTTAACGAAGACCCTGTTTGAAAGAATAGAACTTGTTTCAAATCTGCTTTTGAGAATCCATAATGGATGGACTTTATGAAAGAGATGGGAAAAGAAATTAAAATTGTAACTACCGATTCAGGACTGGGCGGCCTTTCCATAACAGCTTTACTGGCAGAGCGCCTGAAGAAGGAAAGGCAATTTGAAAGAGTGAATTTGACATTTTTCAATTGCAGACCGTCTGATGAGATTGGATATGATAATCTTCCTGATAACGAGACGCGGGCTTCGGTGTTCTCGAATGCGCTTTATTCCATTCAGGATAAACTGAAACCGGATATCATACTTATAGCATGCAATACCCTGTCCGTGATTTTTGATAAGACAGATTTTTCAAAGAAAACAACAGTTCCGGTTATCGGTATAGTGTCCAATGGTGTAAATGAAATATATGAATATATGAAAACTGACAACGATTTGCGGATGATAATGTTCGCAACGCCCACGACTGTGATTTCAAATGTTCACAGAAAGATGCTTGAAGAAAGAGGCATTTCTCCTGACAGATTGATTTATCAGGAATGCAGAGGCCTTGCCGGAGAAATAGAAAAGGGGGCAGAAGAGAAAGTCAGAAGTATGATTGAAGATTTCATGCGAAGCGCCGCTTCCGAAACTGTCAGGAAACCGATTTCAGTATCCCTCCTATGCACACATTTCGACTATGTCCACGATATTTTTCGTGAGGAAGCCGGAAAAATATTGTCATTTAATGGGAAAATAATAAACCCAAATTCGGGAATGGTCGCAAATTTTCTGAACAATTTTCCCGAAAGACAAGTCAGTAAAACTGATATTTCCATAAAGGTGATGACTCAGACAAGGCATACCAGAGAAATGAAAAGAGCTCTTGTTCAAAAACTTGAAGACACATCATCGGCTGTAGCGTCCGCATTTGAAAATGATATTCTGGAAAAGAACTTTTTTGAATACAGTTTTTGATAAATAAATGTCGCGCTTTAGTGTTTTTCTGAATATTATGTATTATAATATGGTTATGAGGGTATGTAACATGGCATTTAGTGGCAATAAATTTGTTTTTTCGCTTATTGAACTTCTGATAGTTATTTCTGTTATTGCTGTTTTGGCGGGGCTTCTTTTGCCGGCATTAAAACACTCCAAAGATATGTCTTATCGCATTAGTTGCGCAAGCAATATGAAACAACTCGGAAGCGGTTATTACATGTATGATACCGATTTTGGACGCCTTCCGGCATTTTGGGATGAAATTTACGGGGACGGATACAGGGAACCGGGGCATTATCTCAAACGCACAGACTCGGGAAATACCCAGTGGCTTGGTTTTGGCGCCTTGGCCGGTTCCGGGATAATCACAAGCGGCAGGGGCTTTTACTGCCCAAGTAAAACTAACGTGAATCCCAACGGTTCTTTCAGATATGAAGGTTCATATGCCAACGGCAATGGCAAATGGCGTAATGATTTGAATGCTGAAGTTCAAGTTACAGATAACTACTGGCAAAGGTGGAATAAAACGACAAGTTATTATGAAAATACGACGGCTGGATTGGTGCCGATGATCAGCAAATTGACAAATAACTCGCCGAACAGGTGGCTTGCCGCCGACATGTGGGGATATTACGCTGTAACAACTGATCAGTATTGGTATCCTCACCCTAACGGGTTCAATATTCTTTATATTGATGGACATGCCGGTTTCATAAAAACGAGTCTGACTACTATTATAAGTTTATATTCAGGAAACGCCGCTTATGTGTGTCCAAAACTGACAAACACTTTCGGTTTAACTGTGCCATGATGATGAAGAATTACTGAAAAAAGGATTTGGCAGATGGGAAAAAACAAAATAGAATCAAGGTGTTTCGGATGGAGAAAATGTCTTTTTACTTTAATTGAGCTCCTCATGGTGGTATCAATTATAATGATTATGGCAAGTCTGCTTCTTCCGGCTTTAAATAAAGTACGTGATACTTCGAAGAGAATAAAATGCATCAATAATTTGAAGCAGGTTGCACTTTATGCCTCAATGTATTCTGAAGCATATAATGATTACCTTCTGCCTACTCAAGCTATCTATGGCGGAACTAATATGAAGTTCCCTCAGCTTTTGGTAAATTTGGGTATTACTCCGCCAAATTCCTATACAGGCCAAACCCCGATAATGTTTTATGTTTGTCCGTCGGAAAAACCGGGTTCTATTTCTCCTCATTATGATGATCCGCCTTCATCATGGCGCGGAACTCATTATGGACTTAGCGCCTATGTTTGCGGACGGACTATTACGGGCGGAGTCTATGATAGAACATTAATGAAAATGAACAGAGTAAAAATACCGAGCGAAAGAATATATGGAGGCGACGGCAAGGGAAACAGTTATCCTGACATTAGCGCTACGCCTGGCAATCTTGTCATGCGTCATTCTAACTCAGGATGTGTTTTTTATGTTGACGGGCACGCCAATGCCAGAAAGTCATTTGCCTTGAATGCCTCTGACTATGAATGGGGATATCAAGCAACGGATTAGCATAATAAGGATAAATATGAATAAATTGAAACTATTTATGAGTGAGATATCGGTTTTTACACTGCTTGAACTCCTGATAGTGATATCAATTATCGCTATTCTCGCGGCCATCTTACTACCGTCATTGCAAAGTGCCAGGAACCTCGCGAAGGAAATAAAATGCCTGAACAATGAAAAACAAATTTATGGCTTTGCTTCGTTTTACACTCAGGACTATAATGACTATCTCCTTCCCAACAGAGGATGCATCCCTTCTTCCTTTGGCTCCAATATCGGCATGCCCTTTCCTCAGTTACTTCAGGACGTGGGAATTGCTCCACAGGGGACTTTTCTTGATAACAATGCACCGGTACAGGGAAAAATGTATCACTGTCCGATGGAACCGTTGTCTGCCGTTTCCCCATATACAGGAGTACAATGGAGGGGGACTAACTATGGACTTAATCAATATATTTGCGGGCAGTTTTACTATATGGATACAGGTTTTACCTATCCTTTTTTAAAAATTATAAAAATCAGTCAGACAAGCAAACGCTTGTATGGAGGGGACAATACAGGCAATTCTTATCCAAGGATCGACTCCACGAGCGGATTGCCGATGCGACACTCAGGCAAATCATGTACTTTTTATGTGGACGGACATGCCGGAACTGTTAAGATAATTCCTGCATATTCTTCTTATGAGTGGGGTGTGAGCAGTTACTGGAGTAATTGAAGAAAAATATAAAGGTAAAATTATGGAACATGCCGGTAAGTTAAATTTACTTAAAGATAAAATAGCATTCACATTGCTTGAGCTCCTGATAGTGATATCAATTATAGCGATTCTTGCCGCTATGTTACTTCCTGCATTAAAAAGTGCCAGGAACCTCGCGAAAGAAATAAAGTGTTTGAACAATGAAAAGCAAATTTACGGATTCGCATCGTTCTATACTCAGGATTACAATGATTATCTGCTTCCTGACCAGGCCTTTATCGGAACGGATAGATGCGTTTTTCCAAGACTGCTTCAGGAAATAGGAATTGCGCCGCAAGGTACATATGCAAATATTGGCGCTCCAGTTGCTGGTAAAATGTATCACTGCCCGATGGAGCCTCTAACAGCGTTTTCTCCATATACAGGCGGTAATTGGCGTGGTACTCACTATGGACTTAACGGATATATCTGCGGGCATGATTTCAACACTTCTACAGGAGCTTACACTTATCCCCTTCTTAAAGTGACAAAAATAAGCCAAACAAGCAAAAGATTGTATGGCGGAGATAATAATGGAAACAGTTACCCGGAAATAAATTCAACAACCGGTCTTGTCATGCGCCATTCAGGAAAGTCTTCCGCTTTCTATATTGACGGACATGCGGGAACGGTAAAGGCTATTCCTGCATATTCTTCTTATGAATGGGGCGTAAGCAGTTATTGGAATGATTAAAAAAAGGAATTTAAAGTGAAAGTAATAGATTTAAGGAGCGATACCGTTACGAAGCCCACAGAGGAAATGCGCGAAGCCATGGCGCGTGCCGAAGTAGGCAATGAGGCATATGGGGAAGACCCGACAATATTGGAACTTGAAAAACTGGCTGTTGAATTGACTGGAATGGAAGCAG
This sequence comes from Lentisphaerae bacterium GWF2_44_16, assembly GCA_001803225.1. Taxonomy (GTDB): domain Bacteria; phylum Verrucomicrobiota; class Lentisphaeria; order Victivallales; family GWF2-45-14; genus GWF2-44-16. The sequence continues at coordinate 25,315 of MHBF01000168.1, forward strand.
CCTTGTTTGTTGCGTCAGGCAAACAGGGAAATCTCTCAAGTGTTCTTGCGCATTGCAGAAGAGACGATGGTGTCTGTGTCGGCAAGGAATCGCACATATATTTTCACGAAGGAAGAGGTGTAGTCACCCTGAGCGGAGTACAGCTTCTTTTTACTGATGATTCAAAAGGGATACCTGCGCCTGAAAATATTTTTCATGTTACGGATAAAGCAAATTGCAGGCATGCCCCGCCCAAGCTTCTATGCCTTGAGAATACTCATAATTTTGCGGGCGGTTTGGCTGTGCCTCCTGATATTTTCAAGAGAGCAGTTGACGCGGCCCGTGATGTCGGGCTTAAGGTACATCTTGACGGGGCAAGGATTTTTGATGCCGTGGCAAAATGGGGAATTGACGTTAAAAACTACACTGAAATTGTCGATTCCGTTCAGATATGTCTTACAAAAACTCTTGCGGCTCCGCTGGGTTCTATCGTTTGCGGAAGTAAAGAGTTTATAAAGGAGGCAAGGTCATGGAGAAACAGGCTTGGCGGTTCATTCAGGCAGGCCGGAATAGTCGGGGCAGCGGGATTAATATCTTTGAATAAGATGAGACTGAGGCTTTTAGAAGATCATAAAAGGGCGGAGTATTTCCGTAATAAACTAAAGGAAGCAGGACTTGATGTTCAGATGCATGACTGGAGCACCAATATGGTGTTTATAAATTTTGATAAAGAGGTTAATTTTGATAAAATGGAAAAATTGTGCAAGTCAAATAATGTCCTTATTGGATTTACGTCTCTCAAGAGGATGCGTTTGGTTGTGCATAATGATATTGATAACAATGATTTGGATTTTGCCTCGGGAATAATACCACAGGCCATATATTCGGTTTTGAAAAATTCATAAGTCGTTAAAAAATATTAATACAAGGAGATGCGCAATGTTGGGATTGAAAAAGATGTTTTGTGCCGGGTTTATCATGATGGGGGCAAGTGCGGTTTTTTCAGATTGTTTCATCAAGGAGACTGAGGGAAAATATCTCCTCGGCAATGAATATATAAAAGTTACTGTGGAACCGGAAAAAGGTGGGAGTATATCTGAATTTGAGTTTTGTCCTCTGGATATCAATTTTAGCCAGGCAGAAGGGAACTCTCTGGTGGATGAATTTTACGCGCAGTACAAAAAAGATGGTAAAACAAATATTTACACTGAAGCCATAGACAAAAGAAAATTTATTCCTGAGATAATTAAGAATACAGCGGAAGAAATTCAGCTTAAACTCAGCGCCAGCGGAGGTTCAACGGAATTTGAGTGGCTCACTTTTTCAAAGACATATTCACTGAAAAAAAATTCTTCTGCTCTTAAAATTGATTATATTTGTCAGAACAATACAGATCAGGCACATCAACTCGGCATAAGGACAAAGGCTTTTCTCAGAAAAAAAGGCTTTTTCCCTGAGAAAAACATTTTCATCACTCCGACGTGTAACGGGATACTCGAAATAGAGCAACCCGGAGCGAACGCAACGCCGGGAGGGGATTATCACATGGAACCGGCTGCCGGATGGGAAGCTGTGGTGGGCGCTCAGGATGGAAGCGGGATACTGATTATCGTTGATGATAAGCTTATTTCATGTTTCTTCAACTGGTACCGTGATTCCGGCTTTTCATCTACGACGGAGTGGTTTCTGAGAGAACAAGTCATAGCAGGCAATGGTTCTTTTACTGCCTCAGTAACACTTCTCCCGATCGAAGGAATGAAAAGAATTGACGGCATAGCAAAAGGAAACATCGCATGTGGAATATCTCCTGACGGTAAAGTTTATCTTATCTCCCCTGAGAAAATATACCTCGATGTGAGAATAGGGACGGAAGAGACAAAAAAGGCCGAATTGCTGCCCTCAAAACTTATAGTCATGGATTTCACGCCTCTTAAAAACGGTGTCATTGAAGTCTCTATTTATAAAGGAAAAGAACTTCTAGGAAAAATCGAAAGAAACTCTGACGGAAAGGAAATAGTCAGAAAAGAGCCACAAAGGACGGGAGTAAAAGCAGTTGCACCAATATATTATAAATATTACAGGGGCGCGGAGGCTGAAGGTATAGTTCTGCGGAAACTCGCCTCCGTCGAAAAGAGCGGCAGTAGCGGAAAAAACGGTATTGAGAAAACAGTTCTCCGTCAGTTTGAAGATTCTCTTGCCGAAGCATATCTCTCTCCTGAAATGATGCCGATGGCGGAAAAAGGAGTATGTCTTTATGAAATGGATAAGAGTGGAAGAACGGAAGTTGAAGTAATATCCTGTCTGAAAAAAGAAAAGGATGGTTCAGGTATTCTGTTTTGGGAGGTAAAAGGACTCGGAGGCAGGCCGCTGGATGCAAAAGAGAAAGATGGCGAACTCTATGATAAAACAGGAAAATCCCTTGGTAGGATAGAACAGAAATACAGCATAGCGTTTGGAAGGAAATCAAAAAAAACGGATACTCTGAATGAAAAGGCCAACATGCTCGCAAACGCCTCCTTCGAAGATGAGTATTTCGATTTTTATAAGAGGAGTAAAGAACTTGTTTCCCAGGATGACAAGACTTTTCAATCAGGTAAAAAATCACTAAAAATAACAAAAAAACCTAAGGACAATTATACTTCCGTTCCTTTTTGGGGAATAGTTGAGGGGAACAGAAATTATGATATTTCAGCATGGTGCAGGCAGGATACCACAGGCAAGGCGCTTGTTACAATGCCGGTATATTTCTATGACAAAGACTGGGTACAGATAAAAGACCTGAAAGGAAATGTCTGGAAGAAATATGCCATGCAGCAGGAAGGTTCATTTGAATGGCGGAAATTTGGGGGAATTATCAAATCACCTGAAAATGCGAGATTCATTCAGATATCCGTTACAGGGCGACCTGAGGAAGGCGGAGCCCTCTGGATTGACGATATAAATATAAAATCGCAGTTGATTAAAGCCTCGAACGATATGGAAGAGGAATTGGCAAAGATAAAGAGCTCTACTTACAAAGCAATTGATGAAATATTTGCGGTAAGCGAAGATTTCATAACACCTCATGAAAAATGGCTCAAGCCTAAATCAGGGAAAAAAACTGAAATACTATGGCTTACGTCTTTGAAATACGCTGCCGATATCAGAAAAAGGGAACTTGTGGAAATGGCCCAGCGGATGAGCATGGACTATAAATTTATTCCCTTACTTCCTAAAATGTTGACCCCTTCACGTGGTTTTCAGGGAATGAATGGCGGCGACACATACGGAACGGCGCTTGAACCCTATATAATCATGTTGCTCCAGAAAGAGTTGTCCGAGAAAAAATATGATGTGATTGTTGTACAGGACTTGAGCTTTACAGGTTCGGCGCAGGCATGCGGTCAACGGAGTGAAATAGAAGCAAGCAAGAAGATTGAGACTGTTCAGAAAGAATTTACAGATATGCTCCTCAATGCCGCGAAAGAAGGAGCTGGACTTGTATTTTATAATTGTAAAGATATTCCTGCTGAATTTCAGAAGATACAGAAGGAAAATAAAGTGAAAACACCTGAAGGCATTTTGATCATGCCCCAGATCAGGAAAGTTGCCGATAGCCGCCTTAAATCAATATGCACTACGGCGAATTGCGGAAAAGGACGGATCGCGATCCTTGATGCTAATCAATCTCTTTATCCGTGTATTCCGGCCAATCGCGTAAATGAAATAACTGGAATCTGTTATGATTACAATATAAGAAGTTTTCCGTATATGGAGTATAAGCTTGCTCCTTTCATTAAAGCCATTCGCTGGGCGTCCTGGGAAAATGCAAAAGCCGTAATTGAGAAACTCTCTTTTGATAACGGCAAACTTAATTTCACAATATCTGCAGAAGAAGATGGAGATTATACCATTGTCTTGGATTATAAGGATATCTACTGGCATGATGAAGGAATAAGAAAAGAAAAAGTCTCTCTTCGAAAGGGCATCAATGAACTTAAAATTGAAACGCTAGCCAATCTGCCGGGTGGGAAAAATGTCGTAAACTGCAGATTGATGGACAATAGCGGAAAAATATGCGATTTCGGAAGCGCTACTTTTGAGCTGCATGAAGAATGTAAAGTGCAAAGTGTGGAGTTTAATAACAAAGATAGGATATACAGGCTTGGCGAGGACGTCAAAGCCCGGATAGAGCTTGAAGGCGATTGGAAGGGCGCGGAAATTGTCTGTGAAGTCGAAGATAGCAATAACCGAATTGTAAATCTAATAACCATGCCAGCGCAGAAATCCGCGGATATATCATTTAAACTCAAAGGGCCATATACAATTCTCTATCATTTGTTTCTGAAAATAAGAAAAGGAGAAAAAATACTTTCACAAAATATGGTGGATTTCTCCCATCCTTTTGCATATCCACCGACAGATGATCTTACTGCATATATATGGGGCGGTGGAACACCGAGACTGCTTGTCTTGAAAGATGTTGGCTTTGATGCGGATATTATTGGTTTCAATAATATTGCCGAGCAGCATTTACGGGCTTTGTGCAATATGAATATACGTCCGGTCTCTGTAGGATGTGGATCTATATTGGGTATTGGAAGCAGATCTCAATATAAAAGTGATATGCCCACAAAAGATCCGGTCAGACATCCATGCCTTTCCGATCCTGAGCATTGGAAAAAAGCGCGTCCATTCATTCATGAAAAAGTGAAAGGCGGCAATCATCTTTATTATGGAATAAGGGATTATTTTACAAATGATGAATTTTCCCTTGGGGCTTCGGTATGTATTTCGGAATACTGCCTGCACGATTTCAGGGAGTACCTGAAAAAACAATATTCATCAATCGCAGAATTGAACAAGGTCTGGAAAAGCTCTTTCAAGGATTGGCAGAAAATTGTTCCGCTTCCGATGAAAGATGTAAGTGTTGAAAAAGACAATATTGCGGCCTGGCTTGAGCACAGGCTTTTCATGAACAATGTCTATGCCTATACATGGCTGGGAAAAACAAAAGAATATCTCAAAGAAGTGAATCCTGAAGCCAAACTCGGTCCTTCCGGTACTCTTAATCCGGGTTTTTCAATGGATTGGTATAAGACAATGCAGAAGACTGATTTTCTTGCCAACTATGGAGGGATGCAAACAAACCTGATAGCTTCATTTGCTAATCCGGATACCGTTTTCGGACGTTGGACCGGAGGTTATGTGCCGAGTAATGAACCGTACGAGAGATATGTTCGTTCTATACTCTGGGAAGGGCTGTTCTTTCATAATAACGCTTACATGTATTTTCATGGCGGAGTCGGAACAACGATGCGCGGGGACTTGCAAATGACCTGCAACATGAAGTACTGCGCTGAAGAACTGAAGGAAGTAAAAGCGGGCATCGCAAAACTTATCCTGAGTTCTAAAAAGGCCGATGTCAGGATTGCCGTTCTTTATTCGCAAGCTTCCATGTTTACAGCGATTGCCACGATAGGCAAGGAATATTGGGATGGGGCTATGGACAGTTGGAAAAACCTTCTTGATGATTTGAAATATAACTTTTGTTTCATCTCATCTGAGCAATTAGCAGAGAGGGGAATTGACATGGCTCAATATAAGGTGCTTGTGTTGCCCTGTACATTGTCACTGTCCCGGAAAGAAACAGAAAAGATAAAGGACTTTGTGAGGAATGGTGGTACGTTGATAACTGATTTTGCTACGGGACTGTTTGATGAGCACGGTACTAAAAGCGCTAACAGAGAATTGTATTCTGTTCTCGGCTTGGAAAGAACAGGATATGAACTTGATATCATTCCCTGTGAGGAAAAAATAAGTGAGGAAAAATCCTTGAACATCTCAGCCGGGAAATATATGACGCGTTTTGCGGAAAAAGATTTGAAATTGACAACAGGAAAAGCACTTGGCAATACAGGTAATCCTTCCACTCCCAGCCTTATCCTGAACAACACGGGAAAAGGTAAGAGCATATTCATGAATAACCTTATAAACGGATATTCTCTGATAACACTTAAAGGCGCTGGGGGGGAACTTTCAGAGGAATTGAAAGGACCTGAACTTGTCCGCGAAATGACACGGAACATAGTCGGACAACTTTTGAATGCCAGTGGATTAACTCCTCTTTTTTCAGTGAAAACACCTGACGGGAAAATATATCCGTCCATGGGAGTTGTTTTTGAAGACGGTAAAAATAAATATCTCGGCATCCTTAAATCTGCAAGCGGGGCCGGTGTTATAAACAGAGAAAAAGAAGCTGTCGATGTGACAATTTCATTTCCGGAAAAAGCTCATATCTATGACATCAGAAAAGGAGAGTACTTAGGGTACGCTTCGGAAATAAAAACTTCTATAATTCCGGCAATAGCAAAATTGTACGCACTCCTACCGCACAAAGTTGCTGGCATAAAACTTGACGGTATAAATAAGGAGTATAAAAGAGGCGCATCGATTGAAGCGGATGTAAAGGTTCAGGTTTCATCAGAAAATGCTGGGGACCATGTAATCCATTTTGAAGCCGTTTCTCCCGATGGAACGACGGTGAAATGCTATTCACAGAACATCAAACTGAAAAATGGCGAAGGCAAAGTCACATTGAACACTGCTTTGAATGATATGCTCGGTAAATGGACTTTCAGAATAGGGGATATAGCATCAGGTATTGTCAGGAATGCTTCTTTTACTTTGAAGTGAGCAAAGGAAATATTTAAGCGTCATATCAGGAACATCTGTTAAGGAGAGAAATTCTGTTAATTTCTCTTGGATGGACACTTTTATCTCTAATTGTTAACGCCGAGCGAAAATGTCCGAATCTCGCCGAAATAAAGTGTCCCACTTTTGCCGCCGGACAATAGGGTGCCGCCCCCCGACATGAATTGAGAGGTCGAAAACGAGAGGGTATTTGCATTATAGGGGTTGTGGCTTGTTTTCCTCACAAAGTTGGCAAGCCGTACCTTTCTTTTTTTGTCATTTTGGATTAGGGAATATTTAAAATGTCACCCTAATTCAATTTGACAAATTCCCCTGACAATCCCCTCAATGTATTTGAGAATTCACAGTTTAGCGTCGCACGCTGCGTTTATAGAAATATTTTCCGTTTTCCTTCTCCAAATGGGCCTTTATTAACGGATTAAGAGAGTTCACTGGAAAATCAAATTTTGACGTTTTCATATCCAATTTACAATCAGCTTCCCAACTGACATTTGTAAACATCCCTAACAGCATCAGCCATCATGTATCCGGCTTTGCGGGCCACGCCCAATTTCCCCAAAATAAAATGAAAAATCACAATAAGGTGCCGTAAAATAAAAGTGTTAATCCATGTTACTTGCAAGTACGTATATCTCGTCTTTGTTTAATGCCTTTCCGATTATGTAAAGCTCATCAATCGCTCCAACAAAATTATAGCCACTAGTTTTACCAGGATAACTTCCTATTACCGTAGTACTTTTTGTAGGCGCTGGAGCTGCATTTACGTATTTTTGTTCAAATACGGGATTACCATCAATGAAGATTGTAATTTTACTCCCGTCATTTACAAGAGCAGCGTGAAACCATATTCCCTTTTTGAGAAAGTCTTGCTGGGGAGAACGTATCCTTTCTGTCTTTTCACTATCACCCCAGTAGTAACAGATACTTCTCCAACCAGTGTTAAATGAATACCCATTTTTTGCCGTGTCAAATTTGCAGGAAAGTATTGACATCAGTTTGTTTGTTTTGTCATCCAGCCTTATCCATACACAGATTGTGTATGGAGGTTTGATGTTCAATATCTTCTGTTTGTCCTGTATTATATATTTGACTGGTCTATCTTTTTTCCAAAGAAGGGCTGAGTTCCTCATTCCTTTTGTCTTTAGCATCTTACAGGTAGTGTCCTTTGTCGTAAGTATAGCATTAAGTTTATTGGGCCCAGAGTCCACAAGTTCCTTTTCCGTATCATCGTCAAAGTTCCAGTATGCAATTATCGGCAATTGGATTTCCTCTGCACAAACGGAAAAAGAGGTCGTCAATAGGATTATCCAGCACCATTTTCTCAAAAGCATGTTGTTTTCTCCTCATTTTTAATAGATTTCGATTTCGCTTATTGCCACCGAGCCGTTAACCGGGGAAGGGAAAAAAAAATTTATTTTATCTGTATCAACAGGGGAAAAAACACTCTCGAACTTGCTCTCTGAAACTTTTTTAAATTCTCCTGTTTTTATCCATTTCCCATTTTTATTTATATGTATTTCAGGATTTTCACTGAATTCATTTTCCGTAAAGACATTAACTTTACCTGTTTTTCTAGTTTCTATAAATTCAAATTCAACCCATTGTTTTCCGGGTTTGCCGGCTCTCCAGCCGGCATCGTTGCGTGCGCCATCTCTTAAATGGAATTCAGGCCGTCCTCCTTGGGCACTTGAAAAATTTATTGTTTTTGCGTCCCTTGCAATATTGCCAGGCCTTATATAAGATTTTTTCAGAGCCTCAATTTCTTTCAATATTTTATTTACGGAAAGTTTTGCGGCTATTTCTTTATCTGTGGTATATATTTCAGTATCGTAAGTTTCGAACGTATGTTCTATCAGCCCATTTTCTGCTTCTACTGAGCGTTCCTCGGAAAGCACATACCATTTTTTGGGCGCATTTTCCCACGGCAGGGTAATTTTTACCTTTTTTTCAGTAGTAGCGTTATTTACCGCTATTATCCAATCGGCCCCGCAAATATTCTTATAACACACGGCTTTTACATATTCATCCCCTGTTTTAATTGAAATTCTTTTTGTAGGAGAGAGAATTAGGTCTCTAATGATGTTGGCTTCTTTTCCAAGGAACGGGATTCCTAAAACAGTATCAGGATAAGATCTGGTACTCCAGTAGTTAAACCATAGAAATCCTGTGCCTCCTTCAATAACAACCTGATATTGCATGTTTCTTAGTTCATGAAAATTGGGAGCCCGATTGCTTTTGCTTCGGTCGTTCCTAAAATCGCCATAATTAAAGGCCTGAGGCACAACCCATGCGGTTTTTTTGTTCTTCCCTGCTTCATGGATTGCCTCTATGAACTTGCCCACCTTTTCTATCGGAGTTCCAGTAAGGCTATTTTCTAAAAAAAGCGGATATGGATCAGGAGTAAAAATATCCGCGCCGTTAATGTATTTAAAAATTCCCGGTATTGTATCATTCGCCAATGTGCACGGATGATAAGGATCTTCGTCTTTGCATATTTCATATATGGCTTTAATCCTGTCAGGCAAGGCTGGTCTGAGTTCCGGTTCATCCGCTATCATCCACCCCAAAATGGCGGAATGATTTTTCCACTTTTTAACAAAATCCCTTATTCCGGTTTTTTCTTTCTCAGACAATGGTCTTGTGAAACTGTCGGTATTGACGTAACATCTTTCAGGATAAGGATATATAAGTGCCTTGATTCCGTTGTCATGGCATAAATCAAGCCATTCCTTAAGTTCTCTATCAGACTTGAAATATGCATTGTAATCAGCAATTGCATTGCAGCCATTTTTCCCCGCTTCTCTAATGTTAACACCGCTATACCATCCGTACGCTAAAAACGGTTTGCCATTTATTCTTGTCACAAGATTTTCATCAATTCTTGTTTCACCATCAAATGGAGGAAGTTTTTTAATCAACAATTCGGTTGAATACAATGTTTTTCCGATATTTTTGAGTTCTGCCACGAGTTTATAATTTCCTTCAGGTAACTCCGGCAAAGGAAAAGAAAATTCAGTTTCTCTTTTTGTACACGAGATATTTGAAGAGACTAAGATGTTTTCATTTCCAATCACTTTAAGAGCAATAGCAAGATTTTCTATATCATCTATTCCGATCTTGATTTTACCTTTTAATGTCGATATTTTCTGCGTTGCGAAAATACAGTTTCTATATGATGGCTCCGTAAGTTCTATAGATATGGGATTATAAGCAACATCTACGATAAATTGTTTTAGAGCCAAAGCATCCCCAGTTTTTCTGTCATATATTTGAAGCATAATATTGATATTCCCATTGTCTTTTGCGGGAATACTGAAAGTTAATTCCTTACCGGAATTATTGTCCAGCCCGTTTGTCATTTCTATTGCTTCGTTTCCATTAAGGAATGCCTTAATTTTTATGAAGTGGTATTTGCCTGTTTTATTCTGCAAATATGTTTTGAAATCAAATTTAATTTCTCCATTTTTTGACAGGGTAAGCATATCATACGGCTCTTTTAGTTCCCATTTGTATTTTTCAAGGGTTGCGTCTTTCAGATTCAGTTCTGAAAAATTTTCAGGTTGATGGAAATTGCCGCTAAGAGGAGTGAAAGAACTTGATTCACATCTTCCTCCCGCATGACGCTGTCTTGTTATATTAAAGCCAAATACATTGTCCTTTCCAAGATCAAAATCCACTAATGGGATTGCTATTTCAAGAGTCCAATTATCTTTGTTTACTGCCGATGCTACTTTCAGGTCAGAAGAATTCCATGCAGAAGTGCCAACATGCCCACCTTGTCGCCTGACCGCATCGTATACTGTTCCATTCGGGTTAATGACAAAATGATAATATGAACTTTTGTCTTTGTTCGTATCAAAAAATAATTCAATGCAATCATCACGATAAACCGGTCCATCCCGCAAAGTATTTTTCTTAACAATCTTTTCAGGAAATGGTTCATCAATAATCATGCCTATATAGATGTTATTACCGTCAGTGCAAATTTTAAATTTTGTCTGGATTTCCGCATTTTCCGAAGGTGTCTCCAACATTTTAAAACCTTCATTCCATTTTCCGAGTTTCCAACAATCATCAGTCAAGATACCGTCAAGCACTGGAGGATTTGATGTTGTTTCCCCAAAAACAGGGATTTTACCTGTTGCCGCAATACCACTACATATACCCCAAACCAACAACACAACTATTCCGGTGAATTTCCTTGACATTTTTCCCCCTTTAATTTATTATTCATTTCCTGTTGCATAGTTAAATCCTTTCCGCAAAAAAGTGCCATCGGCGCCCAGTTCGTCACGTTTTACACTTCTGGCATTCATGCCTCCAAAAAGTACATTGGCTGATTTATTATGGTTGGCCCTTAAATGATAGCCTTCATAAAAAGTAGACATAGCACTCCTAACCACGGTTATCCCATAACCTTCCACTCTCCCATTGTCAAAAATCAGTGGCGCTTCACTTGGGGTTTGCATCATCTGTAGAGAATGATTTAAATATGAATCTCCAGTAGTGCTGGTACCCATAAACCAAATATTGCAGGAATAATCTGCATAAGAAAACACTGCACTGTCGGATATAGTCTGCATAGGACACAGGATTCTGTTTTTTTGCCCGCACCTGCCAATTTTAACCCCATAGTCCAATATGGAATAAGGTCCGTAAGAGCCAAGAAGAAGATACCATGGCTGAATTGCTTCAACTCCGTTATAATATTTAACATATGGTGGATTTGCATACATTATATTTCCATTAAAATCATTGGCATAACTGCTCAATGCCACGCCTGTCTGTTTCAGGTTTCCCTGGCATGAAATTGAATGAGCAGTTTCTTTTGCTTTTTTTAGCGATGGAAGCAGTAATGCCGTCAGAATCATGATAATCGTTATCACGATCATGAGTTCTAATAAGGTGAAATCTCTATAGTACCTTTGTTTTTCTCTTTTAATTCTCATCTTATCCAATCTCCTTTTTTTCGATTGGTAATTTTTAACAGGGAAAGAGCTTTTTTGACAAATGCGCTGGGAGCTGCAGGGGAATTTCTATAGACATGATCTCCATAGTATTTGTAGGCCTCGTCCACTTCATAGCCGCCTTTTTTAAAAGCCTTAGGACTCGGGACATATCCTATTTCTCCGCAGTTTGCGTATGCCGCAACAAAGCAATTTTCTTTACCTGATTTTTTCTTAATCTCAAGCGCCGTTTCGATGAACTGTTCTCCCGGCAGAGCGATCAGATACGCCTGACTTATTTGTATAGTCTGAACTATTGTTTTCACGCTTCTTGTGTTCCTGGCCTTCTTTAATGCCTTTTTCAACCATTCTTTTGTGGAAATATTTTCAGTCTCTTTTTTCTCCAAATGGGCTTTTATTGATACTTCAAGTGCATCTACTGGCATATCTATTTCTGAAGTTTTCATATCCAATTTGCAATCGGCTTCCCAACTGACATTTTTGTAAACATTCCTAACCGCATCAGCCATTATGCGCCCGGCCTTGCGAGCAACTTTTAATTTTCCTGAGATTTTAACATTGATATTTCCGGCGCATCCCTGCAGGAACATCACGCATTTAAAATCTTTTTCCATAATTCTCGACATTTCACCAGGGAAATCTGAAGAAATAGTCTTTATCGATTTTTTGCCCATTGAAAGCGGGTGCGCCGCATAATTAACTATTACCGACGGTTTTTTAATACCGTTTTGTTCTATGAAAATAATGCCGGTTTCGTTATCAGTCAGGCCGGTTGGAGAATTCAAATCGTTAACCTCTGACATCCTCCCGATTTCGCGACGGTTAACGTTCAAGTCTATTTTTGTTTTGCCAATTCCAATTTTCGCTGATTTCAAATCTTTTTGGGCACTGGAAGCGCATTCAACTATTTTGGTTTCTAATTTTTTGAGATATCCCTTTTCCTTTTTCAGAAACTTGGGGCCGTTGAAATTTATTGTGTTCGGTGCTGTATGCGTATGCGTACAACTTATCATTATGTTTTCCGGTTTAAATCCTAATCTTTTTATTTTCTTTTTAACTCTGGTGGTAAAATCCGAATCCAGCGCAAGCAAGTCTCCGCTTATAATTGCAATTTTTACTTTATCATTCTCAAAAACCGCGGTTCTAACGTAAAGGCGGCTTGTTATTTTATCTGCAATCTGATTTTTGTCTCTGGTATAAAGAGTACACACCGGCAAGTCTGGAGTAATGTCTATCTTGCCAAATCCAGCCTTAAAGCATGTCATAATCATCTTTCTCCTTAATTTATCTTTTTCCACTAATTACCCCCTGATGGACTTTCTTGATAGCCTCAATGGTTTTCTGTATGTCATCTTCGGTCCAGAATTCATTAAAGGGTATCCTTATCATTTCATCAAGTAAACATTCGGCAAAAGGACAAATGCCCCTATCATAGCTTATGGGCTCAGGAAATGGACGGTATGGTTCGTGTCCATACGGGAAGTTAGAGTTGCCGAACATTTTACCATTGTGAAATACTTCATACTCATATACTGGACGCGGAATGTAGCCGCCAGTGCAAGGCACACCTTCGCCTGCAAGGGTTTTTACAAATTCATCCCTTATTTTTGCGTTGACACGGAATGCATAGAACCAATATGTGTGTTTGGAATTCGGATATGCCTCCTGGATTTTTATTCCTGACAAGCGCTTGATTCCATCGCTTAGCATTTTCCCAAGCCGATTCCTTTTTTCGCAGATGTCTTGAACTTTTTTAAGTTGCGCAATCGCTACAGCTGCCTGAAGTTCCGTAACCCGGTAGTTGGGAGCGACAAAGAGTGATGTCCTGCCTTTTTCACGCGGCCATGCCTTGTCTGAAAAAAGCCTGGCCCTTTCAGCCAGCATATCATCATCCGTTACCGTAATTCCTCCGTCACCACAGGTTATATGTTTGCATTGATTAAAACTAAAGCAACCGAGAAGTCCAAACTTACCAACCAGAGTATCGTTGTAAGTTGTTTCGAATGCTTGGGCACAGTCTTCAATGAGGTGTATTTTATGTTTGTTTGCTATTTTTCTAAGTTTATCCATACTGCATGCATTTCCGATAAGATGTATCGCCAGGATAGCTTTTGTGCGCGGAGTAATCTTTCTTTCCACATCATCAGGATCAATCTCCCATGTGTTTTCATCAAGGTCGGCAAAAACAGGAACACATAGAGAAAGCAGTATGGGCATTATGCTTCCCATGTCCGTTATCGGTGAAGTTATAATTTCCGAACCAGGGTCAAGATTCAATGCCCCTAAAGCTATATGTATGGCCGCAGTGCCTGAGGTGGACATAACAGCGTGTTTCACTCCGAGATATTCAGCAAACTGCTTTTCAAATTCCTTGACTTTTGTCCCACAATTTTTATTGAGATTCCCGGAACGGAGTACTTCCAGAACAAGTCGCTCCTCTTCATCTCCAAAACGATTGCCATTTCTGCCAATAGTTTCAGTTAAAACAAGTTCTCTTTTTGCCTCTACATTTTCCGTTCTCATAGTACTCATTGCCTTCTTGTCATTTTATTGTAATAATTGATCTTGTTGTAATTGCGTCCTCGGCGGCTTTTGCCAATTTGAGGGTTTCAATTGCGTTGTTGATATTGTTAAGTGGAATTTTGTTTTCCTTTCGACATTCAATCAGTGCTTCAAGCTCTCTCCTGCAACCGAAGTGCATACACTCTTTTGGGGTAACAGTACAGTCCTGAACAATTTTCTCAGACGATTCGCGATTGTAAATTTCAAGTATTTCTCCATTTATTCGCAACATCCCTTTCGAACCTATAACCTCCATACCATTTTGTCCTCCATTTTCACAAAAGAGGCACATTGTAAGCTGTGCCTTAATTCCATTCTCGTATTCGACCAGCACATAACAATTATCTATAAGCGGACTTTCCTTATTGACATCATTACTTCCTATGCCCATTACTTTTACAGGCGCGGCTTCTGCGAACCAGTTGAAAAGATCAAAAAAATGAGAGTTTTTCTCAAGCATTATACCTCCGGTTTTTCCGGTTTGCCGCCACCCCTGAAGAAGGGGTTTTCTGAATTCGTTGTAGCGCAGTATTTTTACTTCGCCGATTATGTCTTCTTCTATTTTTTCTTTAGCGGTTTCAAAAACTTTTGAATGTCTTAATTCATGACCTATCTGAAGGAAGCTTCCTGTTTTTTTCAAAACTCCTTTTATTCTCTCGCACTCCTCAATATTAATCCCTAAAGGTTTCTCACAGAAAACATCCTTTCCGGCTTCCATAGAAGCGACAACCTGTTCACAATGAAGCCAGTTAGGCGTAGCTATTACAGCGACATCCACGTCATCCTGTTTCAATAAGGCTCTGTAATCATTGAATACTTTTGCCTCAGGTACCATTTCCAAGGCCTTCCTGATATTTTCATCGGAAATATCGCTTAGTACTGTTATTTCGGCATTTTTAATATTCCGCAAATTAGGAATATGCCCCAATTGCGATATCTGCCCGCAACCGATTATTCCAAAACGAACCTTTTGCATTTTGTGCATCTTTCTTATTTACAGATT
The DNA here is from genome assembly GCA_001803225.1 of Lentisphaerae bacterium GWF2_44_16. Taxonomy (GTDB): domain Bacteria; phylum Verrucomicrobiota; class Lentisphaeria; order Victivallales; family GWF2-45-14; genus GWF2-44-16. The sequence continues at coordinate 40,519 of MHBF01000168.1, forward strand.
ATATCAAGAAGTCTGCTTGCTTCCAGAAGTTTTTCTTTCGAGAATACCGTTTTCTTACCATCAAAGGCAGCAATCATATTTTCTGATGCGCGTCTGAAAGCACCGATGCGGTCTTTTGTTTCAATCGTAGCGGATTTTCCATTTACGCTGTAATCAATACGCGAGCATCCACCAGGAAAATCAGGTCCGCATGACATAATAATAGTCGTTCCAGTATCATGCTCAAGGAGAATTATTTTGCTTTTGCTTTTGTTTTTGAGGAGAACACATTTTGTTATTTTACCAGGAAACGCGGCTTGAACCGTACAGATAATATGTATTCCGTACTTTTTCAAAATATCCATGCTCATTGCCATGCTTGCGTAGGCGATACCACCTGGAGGCATTGCCTTAATCAAGTCATATTCAGGACAGAACCCCTGCTGAGACCATGCGCAAATTATAAGATTTTTTTCTTCAGCCATTGACACAAGTTTTTCTGTGATAGCAAGCTTGTCGGAGAGTACCTTGTCTGCAAAGACATTTTTCCCAGCGTTAATACTTTTCTCGATAAGTTCAGAACGAGAATCTATCCTCTCATCCATTACCATTATCAGATCACATGCTTCAAAAACCTCATCCAGCGACTTGGTCACAGTAAGATTAAATGTCCCGGCCATGTCTTCCGGTACACCCTCAAGACCTCCCCATACATGTGTAAGCTTGGCAGCTTTCAGAGGCTCAACATCAGGGTTTTCCAGCATCAGTTTAAGTTGCCATTGGGGTATGGTTTTTGCTTTTGCAGCGAACTCAATGTCCGGCTTGTTGAAATGCATACCATACCCGTAAGTGTGTATAAGCTGGGAACCTATCATTCCTATTTTCTTCATTTTTAAAATCCTTTTTTTATGACAATGTTTCTTTAATTGTTTCAATAATTATATTGCAATCTTTTTTTGTTCCCAGAAGGATATTCTGTGGCAAGCCTATCGCTTCCATACATATTCTTTCTGTTTCAGGACACACAGCTTTTGTGTAATCAAGCTTTTTCCCATAAGCGTTATCTATCACATACGAAACCAATGGAGCAAATGCTTTTTTCACAAACAATGGATTTTTATAAAGTGGTATTGGATAGCCTGTCCCGCAAGGAACTCCCCTATCGTTCATTGCTTTTATCAATTCATTTCTCGAAAGACCTGACGTGCTTTTCTCTTTTTCGTACCTGAATACATAAAGATGATAGGCGGAACAAGTAACGCCTTCAATTTCTGCAGGCGGTGTTATTCCTGGAATACTTTTCAGATTCTCTGATATGTATCTGGCGTTCTCTTCTCTCCTCCTTGTCTGTTCTTCCAGTCTGCTGAACTGAGCTAAAAGAATTCCCCCGAGAAATTCGCTCAGCCTCGCATTGGTACCCAGTACCTCGTGCTCATAAAATTTTCCTCCGGGCATTCGTCCTATATGGTGATATGAAAAACACTTCTGTGAAAGTATTTCGTTGTTGGTTACAATCATTCCGCCTTCACCACAGGTTATGTTTTTGCTGGCCTGAAAACTGAAACATCCCAAATCGCCAATCGCACCGACTTTTCTGCCGTGCCATTCAGCTCCAGGAGCTTGACATGCGTCTTCAAGAACATATAGATTATGCTTTTTTGCTATTCCCATAATTTTGTCCATCTCGCAGGGATAACCGTAAAGATGAACTGGAATTATCACTTTTGTTCTGTCTGTGATTTTTCTTTCTATATCACCAGAGTCGATACAATAAGTCACCGGATTTATATCTGCAAAAACCGGTACGCACCCAATCTGCAAAACAGCTGTAGCTGTTGAGATAAAGGTATATGCCGGTATAATCACCTCTGCTCCCGGAGAAATATCAAGCGCCCTCAATGCTATCTCAAGCGCAACAGTTCCGTTGACTACAGCTACTCCATACTTGGCATCCTGATAAACTGTGAATTTTTTTTCAAATTCATTTACCTTTGTTCCCTGCCATCTGTTCCATGTATGGCTTGCAAGCACATCCCTAACTTCCATTATTTCTCTTTCTGTATACTCCGGCCAAATCGGTACATTTATTTTCGGCATTTTATTGCTCCTCATTTTTACTTTTTATGTATCCCTCCAATACGGGATTAAATGCAAATTCTATTCAAATAATTACATGTATTAATTTTTGTTGTCAACAGATTTACTCTTTCTTGGGGTTTCCACTAATCTGACGGGCTTATATATTCCTCCAGCTCCCATCTTGTCATAAACTTTGACTGTTAATATGTTGGGCAAATTATAGTCTAAATATTTGTCGATCTCTGCATATATAGGCTTATCCCACCCCACATTATGAATCAAAAATTTGCCATTAATCCATACCCATGCTTCTCCATCAACCCCAGGCATTGATAATATTATGGACTTTCCTTCACAGTCTTTGCTCGTTTTAAAAGAAATCCTGTACCATGCGATGCCATCATAATCATATCCTTCGCTTTCCCATGTTTTTCCTATTGCTATTTTTTTCCAAGAAGAATCATCGAAATTGACTTGATTGTAGCCAGCGCCTTCCCCAATGTTTTTAGGATCCAGCATGAACGTCCACATTTCACCGGTAAGATCTTTGAGGGTTGCCTTCTCAAACTTTGCTTGCTTAATTAAATTCCCCAGATTATTTTGTATCTTATCTTTAACAAAACCTGATATCCCCTCGGAGCCTGAATACATAAGCCCCCAGTTTCCCATGTTTTTTTCCGCTTCTTTCAACAAATTTTGACTTGCGCTGTATGCTTCTTCTGCTTTTTGTATCTCATGTGTTTTATTATAAGCTCTACTCAACATATCCAGCTTTAGATATTGCTCCGCATATTCATGAGCCTGTATTGCTAAATTCAAGCGCTGTAAATATTTTTCATCTTGTTTTGCTGATTTATTTTGAGCTTTATTTAAAAAAATTCTTGCCTTTTTCAAAAGCTCGTACGAAAGCCAGTTGTCGGATTCATTCATGATGGTTTGACTGATAATGTGAGTTTTAGATTCTCTAAGAGCCTCCTCCAAAAAATAGTAATATAACATCATTTCTTCAGCCATAGGCCCATAATATCTCGTGAAGTAATCCTTTATAATTGCATTGGGTTCCAAGGCGGCATCCCAGGAAGTTTTAGCGAACACCCAGTAATTCAAGCCATTGTATCCAAAATTAGATATGCTACTTTGCCCGTATACGCCTAAAACTTCCGGTTTATTAAAATAGTTCATATTTTTCGCAGTAATTTCCGCCACAGGCCAAGGAAGCTGTCGGAACATAGTTTTAAAAGTGTAGTAGTAAATGTATATTTTTACATTCTTTTTCCTCCATTCTTCAAAGATTTTTTTAAAGTGTTTATTTTTTTCGCAATCGCATGAAGCGATTGAATAGCTGTAGCACGCTGGACGATGGTGGCATAATTGTACTAAAACATTGTCTTGTAATGGAAAAGAGGGAGCTCTTGTATAATTATGATAAGCAGGAGAGTATATGATTTTGTCTGGGAATTTATCTTTTACAATTTTTGCAACTTCATTTACATATCGCCAGACTCTATCTGAAATAATGGGTTCACTTGGAACATCCTCCCAGTCGGCTTGACCTCTTTGGTTATCCCAAACGCAACACTTCTCGCATTCACACCAATGCCAATTGTCATTGGGTCCAATGCAAAAGATACTATCTCTGGGATGCGTCTTGAAATAATTCATAGCCTGACTTGCAATATGATTTATGAATTCTGGATTGGAAACACACCTTTGTACATATGCCCCAGATGTGTCTCTTCTGTCCATACTCTTTATATACGGAAACCAGTCTGGGTACGATTTTGAAAATTTGTCAGGAGAAGAAAGGACATCGAATGAATGCGTTTTCGTGAAACCACCTAAAAGTCCACCGCCAAGGACGGATAATTTTCTGCCGCGTCCTATTGCAGAATTAAATTTATTTCTTATCAACCATTCTTTGCCCATTTCTATTTTTTCCGGTGAGAGATCTGGGGCGTATAGCCCAAAACCTCTTACCTTGAATGAGGGAGTAAAGACAAACAAAAATTTTGGGAAAACTATTTTTTCTTTTTTTAATAGATCAACTCCAAATTCTGCAGGCATAAAGAATCTAATATCCATAAACCTTTCCAAAAAGTCAACAACTCCAAAATAATTTCCATATCCAGCCTTACCTGCAATAATCAGTCTGTTTTTCTCGGAAATAATAGTATATGAATCGTCTGATTTCAGCTTGTTTATCATCTCTTTCAGCGCATCAGTTAAAAATACAGTTTTACCAATGCAAATAAGAGGTTTAGAGTGGGACGCAAATGCATCTCTCACTATGTTAAACTTTTTATCCGTAATTTTTCCCAACCAATACGCCAATTCGTTTGCTGAAAGAATTTCAGAACTGTCAGCATTTTGAGGTATTACGATGTCAGCTTGTACGTTTTGGTCAAGAATAGTTATCTCATCAGGCCCCGTGTATTTTTCATATAAACTGGCCGCTTTCATCTTTTGAGAGACTACTTTCAGGGCGCAGTCTTCAAGTTTGTTATAATCATATTTTATACGATCATATGAGTACCCTAGAATAGAAGTACTCGCGCAAAACAATAGGACCAGAATTCTTTTACTTTGGTGAAACATAATAAAACCTTTCTTTTAAAATCTATCCCAGATATTTCCAGAAGAACCTTCCGTATGGTCTGAAAATATATTGTTCTCATATGCGGCAGGCCCAAATCCCATGCGTTCGGAAGACGCATGCCCGTCAATCCATAAAATGTTGCCTGAACCTGAATGGCGTGGATATAGAAAAGCTCTTGTTGTTCCAGTTTCAAACTTACCTTCCAACTGTATATAACCGGTGTCCGTTATCCATTCATCAGTATTCGTGTTCAACGCAACATCTGCCAGTAGTACTGTGGAGGACGGCCTTATTATCTGAGAAATTCTTGCTGGTTGAGCTGGTGCTGCTGTTCCAATATATTTGTAATTATAACCATAATCAGGATAAGGCCAGTTGACATTATTGATCGAGGCTGACTCAGTTCCAGTTTTCCAAAAAATTTCTCTCGCGATACGAGAACTTGTTCTCTTAAGCGAAGGACACAAAAAAGATGTTCCTTTTGCATATTCATTTTTAACAAGGCATGAAGTTGCAAAGTATCGATTTCCAACGGGTCCATAATAGTAAGGTGGGTAATAGCCTTCTTGAACATCCTGAACATACAATGAAAATGAAGCCCCCAATTGCTTAAAATTTCCGATGCACACTATTCTCCTTGAGATTTCTTTTGCACCTTGAAGGGCTGGCAATAAGAGACCTGCTAAAGTAGCTATAATTGCAATCACTATAAGCAATTCTAGAAGCGTAAATGCTGTGTTTATATTTCTGGAAATATGCATTGAGAGTTTTTTGTAAAAGTTTAGTCCTAAAAAGTTATTTTCCCTGAAAAAATTTTCGGATTTTTTCAGGCCAGTGTTTTTTTCCCTCCATTTTCCGTTCTCATTTCTCATTGCGTTTTTTTCTCCTTTTTTGTGTAAAATTTTTAAAATCTCGAAATTCTCATATTGACAATAATTTGCATTTATTATAAAGCGGAATATCCATCCCGATAAACTGCCTGCCAAGTACGTTCTTCGTCGTTTCCACGCCATAAAGCCTTTCCCATGCGTCAGTATAGATAGAAGATTTCAGTTTACCTTGCCTATTTCTTTTTTAATCAACATGATGCTCTCATTACAAGTTTAGGTTCTATAATAATCGTCTTAGGCTTTCTTGGCCCTTTCTTTATTTTTTCCAGCAGTAATTCGCATACTTTTTGTCCGGCCTCATATTTTCCTGGTTCTATTGTTGTGAGAGGCACATCTGAAAATTCCAGAGAGGCCTGCAGATTGTCCCATCCCAAAACCGCTATATCTTCGGGTACCTTCAGTCCTCTTTCACGAATTACTCTGATCGCTCCTATCGCCAATATATCAGCGGTTACAAAAACAGCATCCGGGATTACTGTCCCATCAAACAGTTTTTTCATTGCATCCCTGCCAGCCTGAACTGAATGATTGAATCTCTTTATCAACTGAGGGTGATATTCGAGACCATACCTATCAAGAGTTTTCCTGTATTCCTTTTCTGCCCTCAGGCAGGAATTGCTTCTCCCCTCCGTTATAAACGCTATATGCTTGTAACCTTTGGAACAAAGATATTCCATACCTAAAGATGTACATTTTATTAAGTCAGGCATAACGCTGTCAACATCTGATATTTCCTGAAAACAGGAGATCCACGGAAGCCCTGAAGCAGTTATTTTCTCTCTTATTTCACTTTCAAAGAAACCGGAATTAGGCAAAGTTATAATTCCCTCAATTTGCCTGTTCAGCAACATGTCAATTTCTTTTGCCATATTCAGCTTGCTGTATAAATTTAAAGCAAGAACGCTATAACCATTTTTTGTTGCGGTTTCTATAATGGCAATGCAAGTTTCTGTAAGATAAGCTATGCCGTCTTCTTTTATGGTTGTAACAAGACCTATAGTATCACTTTTCCGTCTGGAAAGACTCCTTGCCAGAAGATTTGGCCGGTATCCAAGCCGCTCTGCTGTTTTTCTAATTTTAACGGCAGTCTCTTCTGAATACCGCACAGATCTCTTCTGGTTTCTCAATACAGCCGAGACCAGCATCTTAGAAATGCCGCATTCCTCTGCTATATCCTGTATTGTTATTTGTCGCATTTTACTCCTTATTGGATATACCGGTAAATCGGATTAAATATATTATAAATGAAAATATTATAAATGTCAATATCTTCTAACTAAAATTTTCCTGCTTTTTTTACAACTTTTTTTACAAAAATAAACAAAGCAGGTACGGTGAAAATTTTGATTAAAAACCCTTATGAAGCTATCGAGCCTCATATTACTGGTTATAAAAGATAGCCATCCTGTGAAAATTCTCTGAATGGAGGGATTTACGGCTGGCATTTTGTGGAATTTCAATCGGAATTTACGGGGTATGTTTTTTCTATGGACATGAAGGCGGCACCGGAGGCGGCATTGAAATTGGCGGCTTCAGAACGGATCAGGAGAATATTGGGAAGGGACTGTGTCTTTTGACAGGCTAAAAATTCATCTTTAAGATTCCTCCAAAGGGAATTGTCTTCTGAAAAAAGCGGACTGTGGACAATGATTTCGTCCGGGTCGAAAAGGGCCGCGGTAGAAGCCAGGGACATTGAAAGAATTTTTATAGCTTCATTCAGGGCTTCCCTTATATATTTTTTCTTCAGTTGTCTGTATACTGCATCCTCCTTGCCCTGCCAGAAATCGTCGGGGAGATCAGGAAACTTTTTTTTCAATGCCGAAAGACCGCATATGTCCTGTAGAAACTTTCCATTGTCAGCACTGAAGGATATTCCGAGTTCTCCTGCTCTGTTGTGTCCGCCCCTGAAAATACTGCCCTTGGCATTCAGCGACAGAGAAATGCCTGAACGCACCGCTACATGCATTACAGTCATATCTTCAGATGCCGGTCTTTTCCAGAGATCATAGATTGCGAGACAGCTTATATTGTTTGTCATATAAATCTGCTTCCGGGAAATCTCTCTGTAAATATCAAGCATTGGTATCATTGAAAAATGCGGCAGCACCTCATAATTCGTGATTATACCGCTTTTGTGGTCAATGCAGCCAGGGGCGCCGATGCCGAGGCTTGAGACTTTCTCCCATAATTTCCCGCTTTTTTCAATAGCGTATTCCAGAGACTCCCTGAGAAGCTTTATATATTCCTCCCTGCTTCCGCAGGAATGGAAATCAGTTTCAATTGAAAAAACGATATTTCCGGCAAAATCAAGAATCACAAAGCGCCATGTGGAGGCTTCGAAGTCCACACCGGCAAAATATTCATGTTCGGGGTTTAAGCGCAATGGGGTCGAAGGTTTTCCCTGCTTCCGATCGATTGACGGAGGTTCATCCTCAAAGACCATGCCGGATTCTATGAGTGTCGGGACAAGTCTTGTAATATTAAATGTGCTGAGGCTCATAAGAATGGCGCAGTCCTTCCGGGAGATGCCTGGATATTTGCGTAAAAGTGAAAAAAGTTTGTTTCTTTTTCTGAGCAGCTTGCCCTCAAGATCGCCCGGCGATACGAATTTTCTCATTTTTCAGCCATCCTTTCCTTATTAATTTAATTCCACTTAACTAATAGGCAAGTGAGTTTGACAACAAAATAAATTTATTGTTTCTATTGATACTCTCTTGACAATGCATGGTTTTTGTGATATTATTTATATTGTTATCAAATTAATAAAAAGGAGCGGGAATGGATATTTATCTGAAATCAGTGACGGATTTGCCTGAAAGGATTGCAAAAAAGACCAGGACTGTAAAGAATACCGAAGAACTTAATGCTTTTATCGCAAGCGGTTTTTGCGATCTTCTCGAGGAGAAACAGAAGAAAAATGAAATACTTACTGTAATATGTCCGGTGGGGCCTTTGGACTACAGATATTTCGCGGCGGAAGTAAAAAAACGCAAGCTGAACTGCAGAAACCTTCGCACAATAAACATGGATGAATATCTGGATGAAAATGAAAAACTGGTACCGTTCTCGCATCCGCTGAGTTTCAGGCGTTTTATGGAAGAAACATTTTTTTCACATCTTGATAAAAACGCCCGACCTTCTGATGAAAATATAATCTTTCCCGACCCTGACGCGCCGGAAAAAGTTACGAAACTTATTGATTCGATAGGCGGGGCGGACATTTGCTGGGCCGGCTTTGGAATTACCGGGCATGTGGCGTTCAATGACCCTCCGCAGATGACGGGCGAAGCGGAAGACCTTGAGAGTTTCCGCAATTGCAAAACACGCAAAGTAACGATATGCCCGATGGCTACGGCGCAGATGGCAATGGGCGGAACAAACGGCAACTTGGATATCCTTCCAACTCGTGCAGTGACCGTCGGCATGTATGAGATGCTGAAGAGCAAAAAGTTTCATTTAACGTTCATGCGGAACTGGCATGCCGGTTTGTGGAGAAAGGCCATGTTCGGTCCTGTTGCAAGTTCATTCCCCGGTTCATTGCTTCAGGAACACTCCGACTTGAGCATAACGCTTACCGAACTCGCGGCAAAACCTCCAATGGTCAATACCGCCCAGGCAACAGGAGAGGAGTAAAAGATGAAATTTATAAACGCAAAACCGCTTGTTCTTGACGCGCAGATAAGAGGGTACGCCGTACCCGCCCTGAACGCAAATGGCGCGACTTATGACATTGCGAGGGCGGCCCTTGAAGCGGCGCAGGAACTTCAGGCCCCTCTGATACTTCAGTCTTATGAGCCGAACCTTGAATACAGGGGCATGAAATATTTTGTGCAGATGTCAGGACATATCTGTGAGGATTTGGGGATTACGATACCGGTCGCATTGCATGTGGACCACGGGAAAACCTATGAATCCGCTTTAAGGGCAATGGATGCCGGTTTTACTTCTTACATGTTTGACGCTTCCCATGACCCTCTGGAGGAGAACATAAGAAAAAGCAGAAGGGTATTGGCGCTGGCAAGGGCATGGAATGTTTCAATAGAGGCGGAAGTCGGATATGTGAAGGGCAACGAAGCAAAAAAAGAAAAGCAGATCGGCAGAATTCCCGTTCCTGAAAAGCCTGTCATTCCTCCCGCGAAAACAAAAATTGAGGAAGCAGTGCGATTTGTAAGTGAAGTTGACGTTGACATGCTTGCGGTATCAGTCGGCACGACGCACGGCGTTTACAGGACGCAGTCGGAGATAGATTTTCAGCTTTTGAAAGAGATACGAAGCAAAATAGAGACGCCTCTTGTCCAGCACGGGACATGCGGGATTTCTCTTGAGGATGTCTCGAAACTGGCAAAGTCGGGAATGTCTAAAATTAATTTTGGAGAAGCGTTCCGTTTTAATTACATAAACTATTTCAATGAACTCACCGACAGCATGGAACACCAGTGGCATGCCTGGAAGATAATGCGTGAAATTAAAAACAGGCTGAAAGAAGACATAAAGGAAATCATCTGCGCATTGGGAGCGGACGGAAAGGCTTTTTAAGATGAAGGGTTACCTGTTCATATTTGCGGCAGTAACAGCGTGGGCGCTGGAATATGTGCTCATAAAAAAAGCGGTGAATGTCATAAACCCGTTTCTGGCAGGCACCGTTATTTTCATTTTTGTGACGCTTCTGCTGACGCCTTTTATCCTGTTCAGAAGAAATGAAATTCAGTCAATGAAAAAGGCATGGAAGAATATTTTATGGGTAGGCATAATCGGGGCCTTGTGCAATATATTCTGGCTTTACGGAACGAAATACACTTCCGTTGCTAACGTGTCTATACTTGGAAGGACGGATGTGCTTTTCACTTTTATTTTTTCCTATTTTGTGTTTCATGAAAAGATCCGCAGGATTGCTCTTTTATGTGTGCCGCTGATGCTTGCGGGGATATTTCTGACATCCTCTGTTGATTTGAGAAACATGGATATTGGAACAGCGGGGGACTGCATGATAATAGTCAGCGCTTTTTTCCTTTCGGTCAACGCATATTCGATAAAAAAGGCGATGAAAGACGTTTCGGGAATAGCTGTCGCATTTGCCAATACGCTTATAAATTCTATAATATTTTCATTGCTCGCGCTATTCCAGAAAGATGCGTGCGAACTTATTCCCGCCGGGAACATTGTTCCTTTTCTGTCATTGGTTTTCTGCGGCCTTTTCTCGTTCGTTTTTTTCGTCTCATATTACGCCAGCCTGAAGAGACTTCCAGTATGGGAAGTGCGTCTCTTGTGCCTTGGCCTGCCGGTTTTGACTTTTATCGCAAGTTGGATTTTCGGCGAGGGATTTCCATCGGGCGTTCAAATTTTGGGAAGCGCGCTGATACTTCTTGGCGCGATGGGCATCATTCTCTCTAATTCCGGCGCAAAAGTCGGAATGGGCCATCTGAAGAGAATAAAATATATTTTTGCAAATCCCCGAAAGTGGTATTTGCACGGATGTCCAATTTCCCGCTAAGGGCAGGTTTAAGAAAAATTAGGAAATAACTAAAACAGGAGAATAATAATGGGAAGCAATGAGAAAATAATCGCGGAACTGGTTGAAAGGGCAAGGGCCGCGCAGTCCCGGATTGAAAATTACAGCCAGGAAGAGATTGACGCTGTATGTCTTTCTGTCGCCTGGCAGGTTTACAAGGATGAAAACATAAGGGAATGCGCGAAACTGGCCGTCAGCGAAACAGGGATGGGCAAATACGAAGATAAAATCACCAAGCATAAAGTGAAAGTTCTGGGAGTCCTGCGGGATGTTCTGAATGGAAAAAGCGTTGGGCTTATCGAAGAAGACAGAGATAAAAAAATAAGGAAGTACGCAAAACCGGTAGGAGTAATCGGGGCGCTTACTCCGGTAACCAATCCCACGGCTACGCCATCCAGCAATGTCATCGCGATACTGAAGGGCAGGAACGCTGTGATATTCGCCCCGCATCCCAAAGCGAAAAAATCCTGCAAATTTGTTTGCGGGCTCATGAGGGAAGGCTTGAAAAAAGTGGGGGCCCCTGAAGACTTGGTTTTATACATTGAGGAGCCGAGCGTGGAACTCAGCCAGGAACTCATGAGGCAGGTTGATCTGGCCGTAGCCACAGGGGGCGGCGCAATGGTCAAGGCCGCGTATTCAAGCGGCACTCCGGCGTACGGCGTCGGCGCCGGAAACCCGGTCATAATAGTGGCGGAAGATGCGGATATAGCGGATGCCGCGAAAAAAATCATGATAAGCAAAACTTTCGATTACGCGACATCATGCTCTTCGGATAATTCAATTGTCATTCAATCTTCCGTGTTTGACAAAACGCTTGACGCGCTCAAAGCCAACGGAGGTTATCTCTGCACAAACGAAGAACGCGACAGGCTGGAAAAATGGATGTGGACGCCAAATCCGAAAACAGGACAGATTGCCCTCAATCCCAGAATAGTTGCGCAGTCGGCCCTTAAAATAGCTGGCGACGCCGGAATAAAAGTGCCGGAAAACACTTCAATGTTAATGGTAATGGGAGAAAACCCCGGTGCGGGACACTGGAGCGGAGAAAAACTTTCTCCTGTAATGAGCCTCTGGAAATACGAAGACTTCGAGGAGGCCATTCAGTACCAGGTAAAAATGACGAAGTACGCTGGCGAAGGCCACTCCTGCGGAATATTCACTTTCAATGAAGGATACATCAACAGGCTGGCCGTCGGGACAAAGACGAGCCGTATAATGGTACGTCAGCCGCAGGCCCCGTCAAACGGGGGGAATTTTTTCAACGGCATGCCGTCAACGGTTACTCTCGGCTGCGGCACCTGGGGAGGCAACATTACATCTGAAAACATCACATGGAAGCATTTTATAAATCTTACGTGGGTTTCGGAGCCGTTTCCGCCGGTCAAGCCGTCTGACGAGGACGTCTGGGGCGATTTCTGGACAAAATACGGTAAATAAAAATAAAGGATTGACGCAATGAAATTGTTTGAATATCAGGCGAAAGATATTTTTGAGGAAGCCGGCATTCCGGTGCCAAAAAGAAAGCTTATAGAGAGCGCTTCGGGACTTGATGAGGCGCTTTCAGCGACAGGCTTTCCATGTGTTCTCAAGTCGCAGGTGCTTCAGGGCGGCAGAGGCAAGGCGGGACTTATTCAGTTCGCGAAAACCGGGCAGGAGGCCGCGGAAAAAACCGGCATGCTTTTCTCTCCCGAAAAGAATGTCAGGAAAATCCTTGTCGAGGAAGCGCTCAAGATAGAGAAGGAGATTTATCTGGCAATAACCATTGATCCTGTTGACTGTTCGGCCCTCATCATGGCATCCTCGGAAGGCGGCATGGACATTGAGGAGATTGCCTTGACAAAGCCGGACAGGATAATAAAGGAAAAAGTCAATGTTTTCCGTTCTCTGATGCCGTATCAGGCCCGCAATATAATGTTCGGCCTGGGGCTTTCGGGGGAAGCTTTCAAGCAGGGCGTGAAAATATTAACGGCCATGTTCGGGCTTTTCAGAAAATATGACGCGGAACTTGTCGAGATAAACCCTCTCGCGCTCTGCGGAGACGGCAGGCTGATTGCCGCGGACGGCAAATTCAGCATTGATGACAACGCGTCCTATCGGCAGAAAAATTTTGCGGTATCCAGGGACCACTTTTCAAACGACATCGAATATGAAGCGTCCCTTGAGGGCATCCCGTATCTGCTCTTTGACGGCAAAATCGGACTGATGTGCGCGGGGGCCGGGCTTACCAACACAGTGTATGACCTGATAAACCATTACGGTGGCAGCGTATCCAACTATCTTGAATTCGGCGGCCCGAATTACCGGAAGGCGCTGGAGGCGATGAAATTCACATTGAGGAGCAATCCCAGGGTGATCCTGATTGTTACATTCGGCACAATCGCGAGGGCGGACGTGATGGCGCAGGGAATAGCCGACGCCATAAAAGAACTGAAGCCTGAAGTCCCGATTGTTACCGCGATACGCGGCACGGGAGAAGAAGACGCAGCAAAAATTTTAAGGGAAATGGGCCTTACGCCTCTCTCGGACACCGAGGATGCTGTCAGAGAGGCCGTCCGCATTTCTGAAGGAGGTCTGAAATGAGCATTCTGATAAATAAAAAGACAAAAGTCCTCGTTCAGGGGATTACCGGCGGCGAAGGCAGTTTCTGGACAAAACACATGCTGGGGCTTGGCACGAATGTCGTTGCCGGAGTAACCCCCGGAAAAGAAGGCCAGAGCGTTGAAGGAGTAAAAGTTTTCAATACCGTCAAGCATGCCGTTAAGGAAACAGACGCGGACGCGTCGGTGCTTTTCGTTCCGCCCGCGTTTGCTAAGGATGCCGCGTTCGAAGCGCTTTCGGCGGGAATTAAAAAAGTTGTGATTATAGCCGAAGGCATTCCTATCCATGACGCGATGGAAATACGTTCCGCCGCCATGTCGGAAGGCGCGATGGTCATAGGAGGCAACACTTCCGGCATAATCACCGCAGGCGAAGCGATGATGGGGATTTTCCCCTACTGGATAGACCGTGTGTATAAAAAGGGCGACATTGGAGTAATGACTCGCAGCGGCTCCCTTACCAATGAAGTCACGGCAATGCTCATAAAGGCTGGGTTCGGGGTTTCGACACTGGCGGGAGTGGGCGGGGATGCCGTTCCGTGCACACGTTTTGCGGAGCTCCTTCCGCTGTTCCAGAAAGATAAAAAAACAAGGGCTGTTCTCATGATAGGGGAACTGGGCGGAACAATGGAGGAAGAAGTCGCCGATGCCATTGAAAGCAAAATATTCACAAAGCCCCTTGTCGCTTTCATCGCCGGGAGGACCGCTCCGAAAGGAAAGAAGATGGGCCATGCCGGGGCCATTGTCACGGCAGGCAAAGGAACTGTCGATGGAAAAATAAAAGCTCTGGAGAAAGCGGGCGCGCTGACTGCCGCCAGGCCTTGTCTCGCAGGCGACCTGATGAAGGAGGCATTAGCCCGATGAAGAAAAACATAATACTTCTTTTTTCAGCGTTTATTGTGATGGCTGTGATTATGCTTCTGCCTTCGCCCCCCGAAATCATGACTGATAAAGGCGCCGTGGCCCTTTCCCTGCAGGGAAAGGCGTCGCTGGCGGTGCTTGTAATGGTTGTGATATTATGGGTTACCGAGGCTGTCCCGTTTCCGATTGCCGGGCTTATCGGAATGGTGCTGATGGTAATGACAGGGGCATCCGGTTTCAAGGAAATGATAAAGGAAGGCTTCGGCAATGAGATACTTCTTTTCTTCATAGGCGTAATGATATTTTCAGCCGCTATTGAGGGCACCAATCTCATGAAACGCCTTGCGACTTACATGCTTTATCATCTTGGACATAAACCCAAAGCCATAATACTGGTTTTTCTTGCGATAGGCGCGGCCCTTTCCGGATGGATAACCGATATGGCGGTGGCGGCTATGATGCTTCCGATAGGAGTGGCCATACTCAAGGACGCCGGAGCAAAACCACTCGAAAGCAACTTTGGCAAGGCGTTGATGATTTCCTGTGCGTGGGGAGCCCTGATAGGCGGCATCGCGACTCCCGCCGGATGCGGGCCCAATCCATTGACAATGGCTTTTCTCAAAGACCTGGCCGGCGTGAATTTCACATTTATCGACTGGATGATACTGGGTGTGCCGGCCGCCGTTATGATGGTGCCGTGCGCATGGGGCATACTGCTCTTGATATTCCCGCTGGAAAAAATCAATCTGACGATTGCGGAAGATGATTTCAAAAAAAGGATGAGCGAATTCGGACCGGTCAGCAGGCAGGAGATTTTCACCCTTGTCATCTTCGCCCTGACTGTCTTCCTCTGGGTATGCGAACCGTGGATAAAAGTCTGGACGGACGGAAAAGTCGCGTACCTGAGCATTTCGTTTGTGGCGGCGGCCTGCGCGTGTCTGTTCTTCCTTCCCGGAATTAACGTGATAAGCTGGAAAAAGGCCGAGTCCGAAATAAGCTGGGGAGGAATAATCCTGATTACCACAGGGCTGGCTTTGGGCATGGCGGTATATAATACCGGCGCCGCGGCATGGCTTGCCCAGATATGCTTCAGCAGGATTAATCTTCTTTCCCCGATTGTAATCATCTTTGTGGTTGTCCTGGGCGTTTCCATAATAAAGGCGCTGTTTTCAAGCAACACGGTTACAGGGATCATCATGGTGCCGCTTCTTATTGCCCTTGCGAAAAATACCGGCCTGGACCCCGTACTTGTGGCGATACCCGCAGGTATCACTTCCTCGCTGGCATTCATTCTGGTTACCTCCACACCGACAAATGTGATCCCGTATTCTTCCGGCTATTTCACCATCCGCGATATGGCGAAAGCCGGAATATGGATGACCGTGGCCTCATGCGTATGTGTTACGATATCACTCTTTATTTTCGGCAGAATTTTCGGAATTGTAAAATTTTAATTTTAAAATAAGGAAGCAAAATGAAAGAACAATTCGACATCAAGAAATTCAACAGGCTGGCATTGGAATTCAGGCATGTCATAACGGACATCATCTGCCGTTCCGGCTCGGGGCACGTGGGAGGAGCATTATCGCTGGTGGAGATTGTCATAACTCTCTATTACAGGATAATGAACATCCGACCGGAGGAGCCTTTATGGGAAGACAGGGACAGGTTTGTGCTTTCCAAAGGACATGCGGGGCCTGTGGCTTATACGGCGCTTGCTTATCTGGGGTACTTTCCTAAAGAATGGTTGCCGACATTGAATCAGGACGGCACAAGGCTGCCCAGCCACATGGACCAGAATCAGACACCGGGCATTGACATGACTACAGGTTCCCTCGGACAGGGCATCTCATGCGCCTGCGGACTTGCCCTGGCGGCTAAAATGGACAAAAAAAAGCACAATGTCTTCTGCATTATCGGAGATGGCGAGAGCAATGAAGGACAGGTTTGGGAAGCCGCGCTTTTCGCCGCCCACAAAAAACTCGATAACCTCGTTGTCATCTGCGATTACAATAAACTTCAAATAGACGGCACGACGATGGACGTTCTCAATCTTGATCCTCTTCCCGATAAATGGAAGGCATTCGGATGGGAAACCTTTGAAATGGACGGGCACAACTGGGAAGACATATATGACACCATAAATAAAGCCGTTGCGGTGAAAGGTAAACCCGCCATCATAATCGCGCACACGGTAAAGGGCAAGGGCTGTTCAATACTTGAAAACAAGGCCGAAAGCCATAATATCAAGGTGGGCGATGAGGCCGCATACAAAAAATACATGGACGCGCTGGAACCGGCTGAAATCGTGCTTCCATATTAAGAATAAAAACCAAAAGGTTTTACCATGATGCTCTCGTCTGATATTGAAAATATTATTTTGCGGGATTCTTCGGAACCGGGGAAATTCGCCGCCGCGGAACTACAGAAATATTTTAAAAAGATTACTGGCAGGAACTTGCCAGTCATCCGTTCCTCAGACTCCATACGCAAGGAACATTCATTTGTCCTGGAAACGGACGGGATGGAGGCTGAGGACGGATTTAGTATAAAATGTTCCGACAGAGGAATGAAAATCCAAATAACCGGAGCAAATCCGCGTTCGCTTGTATATGGCGTTTACTATTTCCTTAAAAAGGTTTTCGGGATAAGATGGACTTCCCCGGGACCCGACGGGGAAATCCTGAAAAAAACATCTCCGGTCAACATAAAAGATTTCCAGGTCAGGGAAAAGGCGATGCTCAAATACCGCGGTTTCTATGTGGATTCCGCACAATGCAGCATCACCCCTGAAAACATCGGGGAAATCATAGACTGGATGGCAAAGAATTTCGGGAATTTTATCCTTGTTTCAAGAGTATTCTATCCCAAAATCAAAAGGCCTTTGCTGGAAGCATTGAAACAGCGTGGAATGATTCTGGAAGTGGGGCATCACGGTTTTAATTGTTATGTCAATCCAAGTAAATATTTCAAAAAGCATCCTGAATGGTTTTCCCTGATAAAAGGACAGCGCACTCCCGGGACTTTCCACGCCAATATGGTACATAACAGCCAATTGTGCACCTCAAACAAGGAATGCGTAGATTTCTATTCAAGGGCATTTCTGGATTATTGGGAGGCGAATCCGGAAATAGATATTCTTGGGATAATCCCCAATGACGGCTTCGGCTGGTGCGAGTGTCAGGATTGCATGAAACTTGAACCGAAAAAACTTACTTCGCCCCTACGTAATGAAAATCTCAATTCCCACAAGGACTGGAAGCTCGGCAGCGGACGCTATCATCATTTTGTGAAGGAAGTATCGGACAGAGTAAGCAGATGTTTTCAGGAAAAGAAAATAGATTTCTGGGCCTATGCGGGGGTTATCATGCCGAGTCCCATTGTTTCGGAATTCCCGGAAAACGTCATCCTTACAATCGCCCTTTACGAGCGCTGGTATAACTATTCCCTGAATGATCCGGCTGGCCGGAAAATAAAAGAAAACCTGAACCCGAAACTGGTTGACATCCTGAAAGACTGGAGAAAAAAATTTCCCGGCGAGATAAACATATACGAATATTACCAGAAATACATTTGGAGGAGCATGCCCAAATGGATGCCTGAAATCATACGCAACGACATGCGATTCTTCAAAAAGGAAAATCTTCAGGGGGTTCTGTCCATGGTTGAAAAAGACAACTTCCTGCTTTACGAGATTAATCATCTTTCCCACATGGCAATGAGTTGGTCCGACGCATGGACCAGTGATTCACTGCTTGATGATTATTCCGAAACTTCCTTCGGCTCCATGAAGAAAACAATAAAAAATGAAATCAAAAAAGTCATCTCAGCGATGGGGTCTTATGCAAAACTCGGTCCGCAATATCCCAGAGAACTCACTCCAAACGCGGAAAAGACTTTCAGAAAATTGGAGAAGGATTTCGGCAAAATAGCAAACACCGGAAAACATAAGATGCCGTTGAAATCCGCAGCAAAACTCGGCAAGTGGGCAAAAAACATGAAACTCACGCATGAACATTTTTCCCTTAACAAATTGTATTACGAGATGCTTGATGCCGTGAATGAAAAAAACGCATCCGAAGCATTAAAAATACTTGATAAATGGGAAATCGCCAAAAGGCAATTTTATAAAACATTCAATAGCCTTGACGGTACGGGAGTATGCCTGAGCAATGATTTATGGATATTCGTCTGGAGTAAAAATCTTTTGGAATATGAAGGGATTTTACGCAAGGAATTGGAACAGGCCACAAAAAATCCGAATGACGATTTCAGCAGTTCCCTGGCAGCGTTAGGGAAACTGCAGGACATCGCGTCATGACGATGCTGGCAAATATCTAATGGATTGCGATGCTAAAATAAAAATATAAGGAGAATCACATTATGAATTGGCATGAAATGGAAATGAGAGCGGTATATGGAGAAACCCTCATTGAATTGATGGATGAAAACCCGAATGTGCTCTGTGTTGAAGCCGATCTGAGCAAGGCATCGGGAACGAACCCTAAAGTCATCCAGAAGCACCCCGATAAATTCGTCAATTGCGGAGTGGCAGAGGCAAACATGATCAGCATCGGAGCCGGACTTGCAAAAGAAGGTAAAATACCTTTTTGTGCGAGTTTCAGCTGCTTTGCGTCAAGGAGAGTTTATGACCAGGCTACCATTAGCGTGGCCTACGCGAACAACAATGTAAAAATAGTCGGCACTGCTCCGGGAATCACGCAGGGGCCCAACGGCGGAACCCATATGTGCTTTCAGGATTTAGCCATAATGCGCATAATACCTAACATGCATGTTTACAGTCCATGTGATGTTTATGAGTTGAGGGCCATGATGAAATATATGGCATCCCATAAACACCCGGTTTATATGCAGCTTATCAGGCCGAAAGTTGGAAAAATCTTTGATGACTCGTATGTTTTTAATCCCGAAAAAGCTGTTGTCCTCAGAGAGGGCACAGATCTTACTCTTGTTTCGACCGGCTACATGACACAGTTCACTCCGCAGGTTGCGGCGGAACTGGAAAAAAAAGGAATAAGCGTTGAACTGTTGCACTATCCCTCTGTAAAACCGCTTGATGAAAAAACACTTATTGCTTCTGCCCGTAAAACCGGAGCGGTCGTAACGGTGGAAAATCAGAATATTCTAGGTGGATTGGGCGGGGCAGTATGTGAAGTCCTAAGTGAAAAATATCCGGTAAAGATAAAAAGACTTGGCATCCCTGATCGCTTCGGGGAAGTCGCTACGGAAAAATATCTTTTTGACAAACATGGTTTCGGCCCGGAGCATATCGCTGAAGCATGCAGAAAAATGGCGCATAGCATATAAAAAGGAGAATATCTTCGATGAAAATAATTATGGGATCGGTTGTGAGAGGCTTCACGCTGAAAAATGCGTTAAAGGCGTATCTTGAAAAACAGGGGCATGAAATTATTGATGTAGGCTGTCATCAGACTGACAGGTTTGTAAAATTCACTTCCATCGCGGAGCGCATAGCAAAGGCGTTGCAGGAAGGCGCGGCGCCTCTCGCGATAAGCTGTTGCGGAAGCGGCACCGGAGCGAATATCTGCGCCAACAAGTTCAAGAATATTTCCGCGGTCTGCTGTGAATCGGAACTGGTCGCCCGCTTCGCGCGCCTTGTCAATGACTGTAATTGCCTCTGCCTCGGAGAGTCTGTCGTAACGCCGGAAATGGCGTGCAGGATTGCTGATATTTTCATTTCCACAAATTTTCAGGACGCCAAGGGCACCCCTCAGGATATATTGGATTTCTGGAAAGAGGCCAGGGATGAAGCCATGGGCAGAGGAATTAATGCGGAAACAAGAGAAATTGAAACTTTATAATATTAATAAGACTGGAGAATGGTCAGAATGAAAAAGATAAGGTATGGATTGATTGGCGCAGGACAGATGGCGGCGGGACATCTCGGATGTATTAAAGCCATCGGCGATATGGTTGAACTGGTGGCTGTGGCAGAAAACTATCCGAAGAACCTTGAAAGTTTCAAGTCGGCAAATGACAATCCCAAAACAAAATATTTCACCGATTACAGGGAACTTCTGGAACTGGACGAAGTGGACGCGGTAATAATCGCCACCCCGGACAACACCCATGTTGATATCGTGCTTGACACAGTTGCCGCCGAAAAACATGTGCTCTCCGAAAAACCCGCGGCAACCAGCTTCAAGGATTTGGAAAGGCTGGAAAAGGCCGTCAAAAAATCGAAGAAGATTTATCAGGTCGGACTGGAATGCAGATACCTGCCTGTCTTCCAAAGAATGAAAAGCATCATATCAAACGGCACAGTCGGTTCGCCAAGACTGCTATGGTGCAAGGAATTCAGGGGGCCGTTTGCGCAGAAGGTCAACAACTGGATAATGTTCAAGGATAAAAGCGGCGGTACATTTGTGGAAAAGACCTGCCATTACTTCGACCTGATGACATGGTTCGCGGATTCTGTCCCCAAAAAAGTCATTGCCCTTGCAGGGCAGGATGTAGTAAAAGATATTTATGGCGTAAAGCCTGATGTTTATGACAACGGATGGGTAACTATCGAATATAAAAATGGGGCCCGCGCAAACCTCGGTCTCTGCATGTTCTGTGAATGTGAATATGACATCGAAATGGGCGTAATCGGAGAAAAAGCCGTGATGGAGGGATTTTTCCAGAAACGCAAAATAGACATCCGCGAATACAAAACAAATTCACGGGTAACGCATGATATAAAATACGAAGACCGCATCGAAAAACTCAGCCACGGCGGCGGCGTTTATTTCGAGCATATCGCGTTTGTGGAAAACATAAGGAAAAACAAGCGTCCGCTTACCAACATTGAAGTTGCCAAGTGGAGCACCCTCGTAGGACTGGCCGCCGAAGAGTCCGCCGCGAATGGCGGCAAAGCTGTAACTTTCTGATTCAGGAGAAAACAAATGTACGCGACAGCAGATAGGGCGATGGAGATAAGAAAACTTCAGAAATTATCTTCCCGTGAACTGATAAAAAAGGCGGGGAAGTGGATGGAAGTATTTAATACATGCGATGACATACACAGGCGCATCGCCGAAGATATGGCCGCTTTCATAAAATCGCAAAACAGAAAAGGTGAAAAGACCCGTTTCATCCTGCCGGTCGGCCCTGTCGGGCAGTATCCCTTTTTTCTGGAACTCGTCCGCAGAGATAAAATAAGTCTCAAAAACTGCTGGTTCTTTTATATGGATGAATATGCCGACAGTTCAGGGATTGCATTTCCGCCTTCTCATCCGTTGAGCTTTCAGGGGGAAATGAAAAAACTGTGGATTGACAGGCAGGACAAGAAACTTGCTATCCCGCAGGAACAGATTTTTTTCCCTAACGAAAAAAATGTTCACTTGCTGGCTGAAGGCATAAACAGGCTTGGTGGCATCGACATTTGTTTTGGAGGCGTAGGCATACATGGACATCTTGCGTTCAACGAACCGGAGCCGCGTGTCGAAAAAAGTGGCCCACGCCTTGTTTATCTGAATGACTATACAACCACAATAAATGCGATACGTTCGAAAGTGGGGGGTAACCTTGAAGGTTTTCCAAGAAAAGCCTATACTCTGGGCATGGACCAGATACTTGGAGCAAGGAAAATACGCCTGGCCTGCCGGAACGGCATAGCCCTCGACTGGGCAAATACCGTTCTCCGCCTGGCCCTTCTGGGAGAAATCGGTGAGGATTATCCTTGCACACTGGTAAGGAAACACAAAGATTATATTATTTATACGGACAAAAATACTGTTGCGCAACCTGAAATCATACTTTAACGGAGGATTGGCGATGTTTTCTTCTGACATTATGTGCTTCGAGATTAATTCCAGAAAGAACGTAAGAAAAATAGACGTTCATCATCATCTGGCGGAAGAAGAAAATTATGTTGAAAATCTTCTCAAGGAAATGGACCGTCATGAAATTGAAAAATCCTCCCTCATAGGCTTGGGCCCGCTTTTCAAAGGGCTCTTTGTCAAAGGAAAACATGACGGCACATGCGCCGACAACACGGCTGTTGAAAAGGTTTTCAGGAAATATCCCGACCGCTTTTTCGGGCTGGGATTTGTCAGGCTTGGCGTGGACTCGCCGCCCCTGGTCGATGAACTTCATGAAAAGGGTTTTGCAGGATTGAAGTTCACTATCCCTAAAAAACGCTACGACGATGAAGGATACTTCCCCGTCTATCAGAAAGCCCAGGAATTAAAAATGCCCTGTCTATTCCACACCGGCATTGTAAAACTGCCATGCGCCTGCCCGGGGGAAAGGGTATCGTCCTTCAATATGGATTGCATCCATCTTGAAGCAATCGCTCAGGAGTTCCCGGAACTGAAAATCATCATAGCTCATCTCGGTGTTCAGAATTATCTGACGGCGCTCACGCTCGTGCGCCTCTTCCCAAATATTTATGCGGACCTTTCCGGCAGCACCCCTGGCTGGAGAGCAAATCTTACCATGGAAGAATGGAGAAAATATCTCTGGTTCCCGAATGCCAGCGAAAAACTCCTTTTCGGCACTGACGTCCATTTCTGCGAATTTTCCCGCAACATTGATATCTACGAAAAAATCATAGCCGCGGCAAACTGGAATAAAATACAAAGAGAAAACATCTTCTATAAAAACAGTTCTAAAATATTTTCCATTTAAACGGGTAAAAATAATGGCTAAAGATCTCAAAGTCTAAAATCTGGAAAAACTTAAAAGAATAGGCATTCTGAAAAATTTTGCCAGGGACAATAGGGGTTTACGGGATTACGGGGCATGAATAAACGTTTGCAAGGGAATTGAAGATTATATGCCGATATATTTATGTCAACTTGGATTGCCGCGTGAGGAAATAAAGGTTGAATATCATAACGACAGGCTGCAATAATAAAGTCGGAAAATAAAAATGAGTAAAAACATAACAGAGCAAATTTCGATGGCAGGGAAAAATCTTTCCCATGTTCGGCTTGTGGATGATTTGCCCATTAATCTCTTTCTCTTAGACGAGCCCTTAAGTAAGACGGGTTACGTATGTGAGCTTGCTGAAAACGGTCTTGATGCATTGAAAAAGCTGGACGATGGGAAATTCGACTTTGTCTTCATGAATTGCGAGATGAAAATCATGACCGGTTATACGACAATTCAGGAGACACGAAAATCCAGCAGACATCCAGAACTGGAAATCATCTGCACGTCCGCTACAAGAAATGCACCCAGCAGAGTTAATCCGTGCCAGCGTTGCGAAACATGCAATGTTGGCGGTTTCTCCAGAAGCCTGTTACCCGGTAAGACGTTCCCTCTGCAGTATAAAATTGCAGATACACGTTTTTAGCCGTGCTTGACAAATAATGAATTATGAGGTGAAGAATATATAAATTAGCTGAGTAAAAAAGAAGATTGCAAATCGTTTCCGTTTAAAATAAAATGGAAGCGATATTTGCTATTGGGTCCGATCGGAAAGGAAGCCGTTTTTCATAAAAGCGGCAAGCCTTTAAGTGGCGACGCAAACATAAAATTTGGTGTTTTCACCATTTGTGTTTGCGTCTTTTTTTTTTGCTGGAATCATCAATGAGAGAAAAAACATGTCGAGAATATTTAATATAAGCATGGCAATTTTAAATTGCGCCGAGTACAACGAGGAAAAGCTTGAAGCACACGGATGGCCATCGCCAAAGTCACCGGAGGAGGCTTTGCGCCGGAAACTGGAAATGGGAA
>MHBF01000169.1 GCA_001803225.1 Lentisphaerae bacterium GWF2_44_16
GCCGCAGGCTGTAAGCATGTCGTCCACAGACCAGCAGTTGAGACCCCAGCCGATATACACAAGCGGGAAGCCGGAGCCTACCAGTCGCGCAAAAACAGCTTCGTCTTTCTTCACCATCTCCAGGGGAACGGCTATTATCGCGCCGAAGTAATCCCCGTTCGCAATCATGTTCATGTAAGAGGAAATAAGGTCTGGCCGCCCCTGGTGTTCCTTAAGCTCCACCTGCCATTTGTGATAATTAAGGAAATAGAAAATCTCCTTGTGAATCCTCATCCAGTGCCAGTTTTTAATATCGGGAAGCAAAAGTATCATGCGTTTCCATTCGCCTTCCGCGAGAACAATCGTCCCGACTCCGTTTACAGTTTTGACGAGGTGTTCCTCCCGAAGCAGCTCCATCGCGTCCCGGACATCATGGGCATCCGCGTTGAACTGCTCGCTGATTGCCTGGATACTTGGCAGAATATTTCTCGGCAAAAGAACGTCGTTCTTTATTTTCTCCCGGAAGTAATCCGCCATTTCCTTTACCAGCATTTCCTTTGATGCTTGGTCTGTCATTTCTTTTGGATTTTCGTTGTCCATAACATTTCCTTTTTTGATTTTTCCATTTTCCGCAAGGTGCCTTTTCTGCTGTCCTGACGTTCCGCAAGGTGGTATTTTGCTTGTTCCAGAACTCCGCAAGGTACCTTTTTGAGGCTTCATCCCTTCCGCAAGGTGCCTTTTTCCATTGTGCCGCCCTCCTCAAGGTTGTTTTCCTCCAAGTCCGGCCTTTCGTTCCGGCCTCCATTTCAAAGGCCGCAAACGGGCATTTTTGTGGCTAATTATCCCATGAATCACCTCCATACCTTTAAAAATCTGTTCTTTTCAAACAATCCTGATTACCCCGCCGATTTTCGCTCCTGTCCGCTCTGCGTAAGCCTTTGATAATCAGGCTCCGGGCAAAAAAGCGGACAGTAAAACAAACTGTCCGCAAAAGCCCTCCTGCTTCCCCCACTCTCTAAGTCGTTGAACCACAGGAGGAACCAATTATTTAAGACGTGTTAAACATCTTATTTTCTCAGTTTTTTCTGATTCCATATATTGACATTACAGTGTAATTACATTATAATTATATAAACGATATAAACGCGAGACATGATTTGATAAAATTCATATGGGACAAAACCAAAGCCGCATCGAATGAAAAGAAGCACGGCGTGTCATTCGAAGAGGCGATAACTGTCTTCGACGATGAGAACGGCCGTGTAATATTCGACCCTGACCATTCGGAAGATGAAGACAGGTTTGTACTGCTTGGGTTAAGCTCCTCTTTGAAAATCTTGGTGGTATGCCATTGTTACAGGAAAAATGATTCGCAGATACGGATAATCTCCGCGAGAAAAGCGATAAAAAACGAAACCGAACAATACCGGAGGCACTTATGAGACAAGAATATGATTTCAGCAAATCCATAAAAAATCCTTATGCAAAACAGTTGAAGAAACAGATAACAATCCGCCTTGACGAGAAGACGATTGACTATTTCCGAAAATTGTCGGAAAAGACCGGGATGCCATATCAAAGCCTCATGAATTCCTATCTGACTGACTGCGCGAAACGCCATGTCGCTCCGCATCTCCAATGGAATTAACTCCAGCCTTATTTATTGAACAACCCTCATAAGTTCTTTACGGAACATGAGAGTTGTTCAATTGTTTTTCATTCTGCAGTGAAGCCCCATTGTAAAACGCTTTTAAACGCGTTTTAAAAGGCATCAGGACGTTTTATAGCTCTTTCAGCGTGTTTATCGCCTTTTGTCCATTTTTATTTATTTGCGCAACCTGAAACCGCGTTTTTCTGGCGTTCCTGCGCGATAATCTGATAAACCCTCCTCGTACTGAGTCCCGTGATATTTGCAATGTCCCTGATATCCGTCTTCTGCCCGTGAAGCATGACTGCCAATTTCTGTTTATCCCGATGATGTGCCCCCTCTGAAATGTAGAGCATTCCTCCCGTGCAATATTTTTTCAGTTCCTCGAAGAGTTCCTTTGGCAACACGTCCTTTGCATTTGCGTAATTTCCCATTGTTACTTCCCTTTCATGTTTAGTTTTTTTATTTCCAATTTGTCATAACCGCATGTCGCACATACAAACCATGCTTCCACGCCTTTCCCCCTCTCATCATGAGATTGCCACTTCATCTGCCTTTCGGCATTGCAGTTTCTGCAGAATGCCAATGGAGATTTTTCATGAATGTCCAATATGATTTTCTCCTCTGGTTCATATTCCGGTCCATATTGATGTTTGAACATCGCGCTTTTTACTGGAAATTTTTTTATATCAAATTTCACTTCAGGTCGCGTTGGGTTTCGCTTTTCCCCGGAAGCCAAATCGACCGTTTTCATTTTTTTAAAGATTTCATCGATGCTCATGATTTTCCCCGTTTTGAGGCTGTTGGACCAGATGGCCCAGCTATATATTGCAGTCTAGATTTCAGCGAAAGCCAACGAGACCTGCACCAAAACAGGTCAGGTTGGGTTCGCTTAGTTTCTGACATAAAGGAAAAACCCGGTCCATCTGGTCCAACAGCCTCAAGTATGCTCATAAATAACTCTTTGTTATATTTCTCCAGACACGCGGTCTGTCCGTTTCCGTCCTTATCCGTTCCTCCATGACTCCAGGAAAAATTCTTTTCACTTCTCTTCCGAAATTCGCGGCGTTCTTTGCGTGATAGCCGTTGCTGCGGCAAAAATTTTGATAGGCGTCATATAGCTCGCCCTTGGCGACATAAGAACCGTTCTGCGCTTCGTAGTTCTCCGATAGAAATTCCCGTTCATGGTCGCATGCCAGGCGATGTTCACCTGCAATAATCTTTCCTTCCGGGTGTTCCGGGAAGCGCTGAAGGCCGCGAAGCCTTATCAATCCAGCTAAGGCCCAGTTGAAGATGCCCGGCAGTTCCTCGGCAATGATTTCATCCCTTAAATGCGGATTGTGCATCGGCGTTCCCCTGAAACGCTCGTTAAAGGGTATAATCCGCAGGCGGTCCCATATGCCATTAGAACGGTCGGCAAAGGCAGGCAGAGAGTTTGACGCGAAAACGCAACGCGCGATTGCCGGTGCCGTCAACGGGTCTTTATTCTTGCGCTCCACGGGAATCGTTCCCCCGCTTGCCACATCCTTGAGGATGCCCTCGATCTGGTTAAGGCTGACATGACCGTCGCTCGTAGGCAGGTCGCCGACGATGTTCAGCAAATTTTCCGTTAAGAGGTGCGTGCTGTGTTTCTCTGTAAATTTATTCAACGGAAGGCAGCATACATTTGCGGGACCGACTACAGCTTTTAAAATTTCAGTGAAGGTCGTCTTGCCCGTCCCGGCTTCGCCGTAAAGGAGGAATATTACCTCGTAGCGAGTGTCGGGGACAAGGGCCAGCCCGCAGAGCAATTGAAGGATATTGCGTCCCTCCTGGAGCGGCTGCACTTCCATAATAAACTTTTCAAATTTTGGACATTGCGCATCCGGTTCGTAATTGAAATCCACGCGGAACGTGGAGAATAAATCCGGCGTGTGTTCCTTGATGACATCAGCTTGTGTGAGACCCGCGCCTCCGATCTTCCGTGCCGCCATCTCCACGTTTAAAATGCAGTTGCGCATGAACGTCCAGCCGGATGCCAGGAGTCCGTGCGGGAGCCAGCAGGGAAAAGGGAAATACGACGGGATCGTCGCGATGTTGTTCGACTCAAGATTGGCGATCACGTTATTACGGACGGAGCTGACTGCGTCGCAAGGAAACTTGTCGCGGAGGAATGCCATCACATCCGCTTCAAGGTCATCCTGCATGACTTGCAGATACGCGTTCTCCCTGTAAAAATACCACATCCCCCGGTAACAGCGGTAGAGGCTTTTGCCGGTGATGTTATGCTCCAATAAAAAAGCGTCGGCTATTTCCTTCGGCGTGAGGCGTTCGCCTCTTCGTCCTGTTTTCTTTCTCGACTGCGCGTTCTCGCGGTTGGCTTCGGCAGCGTGGCTCTTAAGCTGCTCTTTTATTTCCGCGATATCGGATTCAGACAAAGATGATGTTGCGCTGACAAGCTTCATCAGCGCGGTGCGGATTTGTTCCTCAGAGAGATTGTTTTCCCTCTGGATTTCAATCCAGTCAGACACGTCGCCTTTTTCCGGGATATCCGGTAATTCCAAGATTCGTATCGATCCGGCGTGTCCGTATATTTCCGAGACAATTCTCTCGACATGGCGCTTACCCGGTCCGTCATTATCGGGAATGATTACGACTGAACGTCCCTTCAAAAACTCCGTGTAGTTCGGCATCCATTTGCCAGCGCCGCAGGCATTGCAGGTCGCCTTGATGTTCAGCTTGAAAAGGTTGTCGACGTCCTTCTCGCCTTCTACAATGAAAATTCGTTCGCTCGTTAAATTTATCCATTCCGGCAGACGGTACAATGGCTTTCTGTTTAAGCCTTTCAAATTCCAAATCCATCCGCCCTTTTCATCCATGCGGCGCTGCCTGAATTCCTTGGGTTTTCCATTGCGGCCCGGTTCCAGTCGGACAACCTGGAATATGAGGTTGTTCGCTTCGTCTCGATAGTCATAGGTCGCCACGATTTTCTGTTTCTCATTCGGAAGATGATCTGCAACTTGACTCGGAGCCGGAACCGGAGCCGAAGGCTCTTTCATACCTGCATATTTCGCAAGCTCCAGAACGGCTTCAGTGAAATCACAGCCGCGCAGACGGCGTACAAAATCAATGCAGTCGCCGTGTTCTTTTGTGACATAATCATACCAACTGGCGGCGGTGATTTGAAAGCCGTTCGAGTCCGCGCCGGTACGCCATGGGCATGGAAACCTGTCCAGGTATCCCGATATGGGCTGCAATCCCAACGAAAGAGCAAAATCCAAGAGGTTGACGCTGAATTTTACGTCTTCTATAAACTTCTCAGAAAAATGTTTTTTATTATTTTTACTATCGCTCATTATTTGCTTTTACACGGAACGTTTGAAGTTGCCGATGGCAATATGTGGGATAGAAATGTTTTTCTTTCGCTGACTTGTTTCTTCTGCGCGCAGTTGCGGATGCCCCATGCGTCGCCTATGATAATCGCGGTTTTCCGCGCACGGGTAACGCCGGTGTAAAATAAATTTCTATGGTGCATATAACTATGTGCTTTGTGAATGACGAGAACACAGCATGGAAATTCCGAGCCCTGGCACTTATGAATCGAAAGCGCGTATGCCAGTTGTATGTCCTGCATCTCAGAGCTGCCCTTTTCTATTTCGACTTTCTTCCCATCAAAATCAACAGTGAGATTGCCTTTCTCATCCACATTGATGATATATCCAATAGCCCCGTTCATCACTTCAATTCCATAATTGTTTTTCGTCTGAATTATCTTGTCGTAGAGTAAAAAGGCTGGCCTTCTGTTCGCCGGGACTGGCGATGTTTTAATGTTCCAAAGTTTCTTCTGGATTATGCGCTGAAGCGCGATGTTCAGTTCCCTCGTTCCGAGCGGCCCCTTGTGTGTTGGCGTGAGCACTTGGACATTTTTCACCAGATCGAAGCCGAAGTCCTGGAGCTGATCCTCGACGAGTTTGCACAGAAATTTCTTTGCCTCCTCCGCGGACGTATATTTGTTCACCAGGTACCAGTCGCGACAGTGATTTTTGTTCGGAGCGCTTGTTGGACGAACTTCGCCATTGAGGATGGCCATCGAATTCTCCTTCAATGCCCCGGCTTGCCGCATTACTTCATCGAGGATGGTCGTCGGAATGACCTGCGACTGTATCAAATCGCGGAGGATGTTTCCAGGGCCTACAGGCGGCAACTGGTTATGGTCGCCGACTAAAACTACGGATGTTTTTTCAAGGTCTATCGATTTGAACAATTGCCATGCGAGAGGTACATCCACCATGCTGAATTCATCAATCAACAGGATGTCCGTTTCAATTTTATTGACGCTAAATTCCTTTCCGTCATAGCCCAATAATCGGTGTATTGTTTTCGCTTCAACTCCTACCACTTCCTCCAGACGTTTCGTGGCTTTGCCCGTGGGAGCTGCAAGGATTATTTTCTTTTTGTTCTCCTGAGCGGCTTTTACTATTGCGCTTACGAGAAAAGTCTTTCCGGTACCGGCACCGCCTGAAACTAAACTCAATCGGTAGCATATCGCGTTCCCCACCGCCTGGAGCTGCCTGGGATTCAGTTTTTGGGAAAGCTGCATTATGCTGCTGCCGGTGCTGTATGAAAAATAAGGGCTTGATTTCTTCCCAACTTTAAAAATCTCCGCAAGCTCTTGTTCCATTTTGAGAATATCGGAATTCGCCACAAGGATGCGTCCGCCATGCGACTGACATACCAGCAGTTTACTGTCCAACATATCATTGAGATATTTCTCTATCTGTTTTTTGCTGTCGAGAATATCCATCACCAACAGGGCATTAGCCCTCTCGATGAGTTCCTCGAATTCCACGTAACAGTCCCCGGCATCCAAGGCTTCATCGACGCAAAATTTGATTCCAGATTTTATTCTTGATGGATGATTTTTAGGAGTTCCCATTTTCCGGGCTATCTTATCGACTTTTTTAAATCCGAAATTCTTAATTTCCCTGACTAAGACATAGGGATCGGATTTTAAAATTTCGAGACAATTGTTGCCAAGTTTGTCGACCAGCGTAGCTACCTGATGATGCGTCAGTTCAAAGGCCGAAAGCCACGCTCTCACTGCATTGGTGCTGCGCTTGAGCTGCCACTCTTTTTGTAACAGTTTAACGGTGTCCATTGACACTTTTCCGGCCTTGGAGAATTCCTCCGGTCCGTTAAGGAGAGTGGATTCAAAACGGTTGCCGAAAGCATCGACCAGTAATCGCGCTTTCACAGGGCCGATGCCCTTAATATCGGGATGGTTTGCGAGATAGTTTATCAGCCCTTCATTGTCCATTTCCAAATCATGCTCAATGTATTTTACGACGAATTGTCGGCCATATTTATTATGGTCTATCCAGTTCCCGAACAAGACAACAAGCTGCCCCTCTTTGGCATAGAATTTTCCGCAGAAGATTATCATATGCCCGCTTGGCGTTTTCAATTTCCCCGCGGAGAAATCCGGCCTCGCGTAGAAAACTTTTTCGATTGTCCCGTTAAGCCTTGCCGGAGGGCTCATGTTATTGTTCATATTGATATTTTCATCGATATTTATTCTTTTATTCATTTGTGTATTTCCTGTAAAAATATTTTAAGTATTCTTCTACAAAGCGGCAGGCCGCCTGACGGTCTCCGCAAAAAAACACCGGGATTTTGAAATTGATGTTAATCGCGATGACCGTTGCCAGCATCGCATTTGGATGAACTCCGCTCCGGTAATTCCCTTCAATCAAATCACGGAGATTGCTTTCAATCACGACACATGCATGATCGTAATTCTGTAAAGAGCGAAGCTCCTGATAAAAGCGGTCATGTCCACGGAGGACAGTATTCACGAAATCGTCCAGCGTTTTACGCTCCACCGCCACCTTATTTTCGAAGCCCTCAAGGGAATAATCCCCCGCGTCCAGCTTCCTCCTGACAGAGGGAGAGGAAAACGCATACGCTTCCTGCTCCCTCGAATCGATTATGATGCACATTTTAGAATGGGATGTCATCAGTATCCGCGTTTTCAGTTTCACCGGTGTTCGTAGCCGGAATATCATCCGTCACGATACGGCGGTTGAAATAAATATTTTCATTCTCGCCGCGCGTGCGCTTGGTTATCTCCAGCTTCACGTCCAATAACTTTTCCAAGTTGCCAGGAAGCTCAGAAAGCTTTTCCAAATCAAGCCCACAAGTGTGTAGGTCGGATTTCAGCCACTTCAGATTTTCTGCCGAAGCCATCACATTGTTTTTCCAGAGCAACCTTCCCTGATGCGTCGGCGCAATTATTTTTAGCGTCCATTTCAGCATCGGATTGTTAGTTTCTTTAGTATGAGTCAATTCCAGCCGATCAATGCTGATTTGATATTTTCCATCCGGTATCGGTTCAAAATTCCGTTTTTCAACTTCCGCTGAAGCATACTCCTCGTCGAACTGTGTGAGGTCGATATCATTGTTCACGTTATTGTTTTCCGTCATAATTATTTTCCTTTTTCTTGTTTGTTAAATTTGGAACCGCGAAGCGGGTTAAAAGGCCAATTTGTGGCCCTCCTGATTTGGAAGTTCGTCCAATTTTATATTCGGATAATGGGAAATTACGTTTCCGGTCTCCGTATCCACACGCATCAGTTGCATGGCATACCTCTTTCTGCCGCAGTAATCATTGAGACGATTAAGGTCATGCATAGCTTTTTTCCGATAATTGTAAACAAGACTCGCAATCCGCCGCGATCTGCGGTCGTAAATTACCCATTTCCTGCGGATCATTTTTTAGCCTCCTGCTTTGGGGTTGCCGGGGCCAACGCATCGGCAAATGCCTTTTCCAACGACTGCCAGTTCATCGGAATTGTCTCAGGCAGTTTTCCCGTGCGGTCTCCTGCTTCGTAATCTTTTGTGGGCTTGGTTTTGATTATGCGTTTCCAGATGATATTGCCGTCTTTGTCCTGTGACTGCTGCAAGTCGAAAAAGAGGATAAAATCGGTCAGGCCGATGAGTTGCCTGCGTGCCTTATCCGGCAGGGTCGGAACAATTTTTGTAAATTTTCCAGTACGGGTTTCAATCTCTTTTTCAGTCGCATGAGAGATTAAAATAAGTCCCTGCGGCAGTGAAGCCAGCTTGTTTATCACGCGCCAGAATTCGCTCGAAACCAACGAATAGCCCAGCCCGTATGATAGCTCGCTTTCATGCTTAACATTGTTCTGTCTGCATACATGTTCAGAACAGAACCGATGGCAGCCGTCAATGGTGTCGACAACGATGCTTTTGAACTTATTATTCTCTTGTTCCACTGCCTTGCACGCCTCTAAAAATTCCGTCCAAGAGCGTATCGGAATTTCAAATACTGAGAGCGCGTTTGTTCCCGGTTCGCATGACAGGAACAACGCATCCGGGATTTCCGCGCAAAGGCTGGTTTTGCCCGCCTTCGGCATTCCGTAAATTAATGTGGTGTAGTCCGACAATGCGGTTTTCGGCATGGTTTTCTCTTTTGGCAATTGCATTTTCTCTTTCTCCTTATGTTGTTATTTGTTAAAAAATTGGGGCTTCTTGTGTGTTTATATTGGCTTCCGAAAGCTCCTCGTGCGGAGCTTTCTTCTCGTACATATTCTCGATGAGGTTCGGGTTCCCGCCGGAACTGCATAGCGCGTAATAGGCGCAGGGGCGGTTATACATAAAGCAATAGTCTGTGTTCATGTAGAACGCCTTCCTGCGCCGGGCTTCAAGCATCGCCTGGGAAAGTTCCCAAAGTTCTCCCTGAAGCTCAAGAAACTTGTCGCGGCTGATGTAGAGGATTTCCCTGTGAAACATCTGCGGGTCGGAGTATTTCTCTGCCAGCCGGACTTGAAACTCCTCATCCGTTTCCGGCATCTTGCGTTTCGCGGATGAAGTGCCGCTTTTGGATTTGGCTATTAACTCATTCCGGCGTTCCTCAAATTCCGCTTCGCTTTCGCCCTGGGATTGCTTGAGTTTTGCCTTCGCAAGGACATTGTAAATGATGCCCGAGATTTTGTATCCGAGATATTTCTCGACGTACCACGAGTAGAGGCATATCTGAAAATCCGTCCACAAACGGTCCAAATATCCGGCATCAATTTGCGATGCGGTTTTGTGTTCGAGGAGATAATAAGCATTGTCCAGCTTTACTATCCCATCGACCTTTCCGGCAAGGACGAACGTCCTTGATTCGGCTCCCGTTTCGGGATTGATTATCGGCCCGGAGAATTTCTGTTCAAGATGAACCACCTCGAACTTTTCATCGGGATAGCGTTGGGCGTAAGCCCTCATCATCGCCCTGGCAAGATGCCAGTCGGATTTCTCCCTTTCGTTTGCGATTCTGTTTACATATGCGCGGTCAATGTGACTAAGAACTTCATCAAGCCTGCGGGTCTTATGCCATAATTCCAGGCACTGATGGATTATAGAGCCGAACGCAAGCGATCTCTCTTTTTCTAACGGCACAAGCTCCTGAAAATACCTCCACTCACAAGCCTTCCGGCAGTTTCTGAACATTTTCCACATGGAATATGTAGTTATCATCTTTTCCATCAGAATATCTCCTTCCTGATTTTCCCGTTTCCGTAGCGAAGCGGAATATGAAATGGCAATATCGAAGCGGCACGTTGCCGCCGACACATCGAATAAGTCGTTATCATTTTTTCCATAAACTATTTATCCTTTCTAATGACAGATTTCTTTGACGAGCCGTTTGATGAGTTCCCTGACTTGATTTTCATTCAGGCGTTCTTTGATGATTTCAAAGACCTTGTCTATTTTCTCGATTTCTTCTGCCGCGAGTTCCAGGGATTCCTTTGAACCTTTCTGCGGTTTTACAGTCTTGTTGTAAGCTAAATTTATGGTCATCTGTCCAGTCTTTACCGCTTCTTTGATTTCTTCAGGGGCATTGTCCATCACCGTTCTTGCGCGTTCAACTTTGCGATGATTTATACCGAGAAGAGCGGCCGTTTCAGATGCTGTTTTTCCCGAAACACCACATGGAGCTTCGGAGATGCCTTGTCTCAAATTGGCATTCTTATCTTTCCTCTTATCCAACTCAGCAATGCATTTGATTATTTCCCTGTCGGTAAGATTACGGCGGTTCCGCTGACACTTGATTGCATATTCCAGGGCAGCTTTTTCATCCGCGAAATCTTTTAACACAACCGGGATTTGAAGAAGCCCGGCTTTATTCGCGGCCCTCAATCGGGTATGTCCGTCAATCACGATTGAATCATGGCTTTTCCAGAGGACGATGGGCTTGCTCTCATCAAAGCCGTTCTTCTGCATGTCCCAATACAACTCCTTGACAATTTTATCGCTGATCGGGAACAAATCCCTGAACGGCGAAGCCGTCTTTATGTCTCCTGTAAACATTTGTGTTTCCTTTTTAATTTCGTTTTGCGTTCTTTTTCTGACTTAAAACACTCCTATCCTTCTACTTTTTATTGACGCTTTTTTGCGTGATCTGTCCCCCTCTAAAGCGTCGATGGAAATGTTTTTTACCGAATTTCACTATATGGACACAGGGAAAAAGCTTTCTTGAAGCTTCAAATTTTTCTTGAGCCGTATGATTTTCCGGTATATGCATTTCCGCGTTATGTTTTTTTCCTTCATGAGTTCTTTGATGGATTTGTTTTTTAATTCCTCGCAAAATCTCTGAAGGCTTTTCGGAAGTTCCCTGATGACGGCATTGATATTCAAGGCAAGGTCGATATCCCAATATGGATCAGGCCAGTAATAAGAATTGCAGCGCAGTAAATGATCATTGTCAATGAGGTTTATCAGTTCCTCAATATCGCCATCGTCAAGTTCGACCGGTATGTTCAGCGAAAGGCAGCATTTATGCCAATTCCTTGATTTGCGGTTCCGTTCGCGGAATATCGTTTTAATACGATTATTGATGATGCCTGAGATAAAGGCCTTCTCGTTTTTAACACTTTCCCTGAGATATTTCTGCCCCTCTAGCGCGGCAATCATTAATTCCTGTTCAATGTCCGGCAGATCGCTTTTGGTAAATCCCGATTTGCCGATGGCCTTCATAGCCGCCCAATGAACCTGTTTTACTATTTCCGGGTCGATCCCTTCATAAGAATTTTTTCCCGACATGAAAAATGTCTCCTCCTTTGCCCGAGTGCCTTGGTGCGAAAGGCGCGGATGTTTTCCAACGCAATCGGATATTTTTTATATATGGGCCTTCCATGAGCTTTATGGTGTAATTACACCCAAAAAGGCTTTGAAAGGTTTACAAGGGAAGGATGATTATTTGCAAGTCCATGTTTATGTGAACTTTATGATGTTGAGGAAATTCTGATTTTTTCCCAAAAAAATAAAAAGTCCCCGGTGTGCTTACACCGGAGGCAAATCTTCAGAGCTTAAAAATGCTTAAATATATTTGATATCGCTGATATCTTTATTTATTAAGGGTAGGGGGATCTTCCCTTTGTAGGACTGGGTACTGTAGGTATCGGGCCTGATCTGGAATTTGCAGGAATACACCTTTTCTTTTTCGTCCCAGTTTATAGGCAAATCTTCAAGCCTAAAAAAATCTTTCAGAGTTTTGCATAAATCGCGTTTCTGACATTTTCTGGCATTTCCGGCTCCAGGTGCATCCCATCCGAGTTTAGCATTGTTTTCTGCAAAATATAAAAGCAATTTCCATTGTGCATTTGGTTTGGTTCCCTTGCGGTTTGACATGCCCATCTGCCTGAAATCAAATCTCATTTGAAGATTTCCAATCCTTACAAAAATATTTTGCCTATCTATAAAATGAAGTTTCAAATCTTCCCATTTGGCATCAGGAGGGGTTGGGAAAAAAACTGTTTCCGGTTTACAAGGCTTAGGAAGAGTTTCCAGTAACTGAGCGAAAATCTCCTCGCTTTTCCGATGCGCGTTTATTTCCCCGTCCTGATTGAAAAAGATTTCTTCTCCGAGGGAAATGTAGAGGGCTTTCCGGGAGTACAATAATTGTTCTGCCTGGAGATATAATTTCTCGCGGGTCGGACACATCAGGATAAAGGGTTTATCGTGGAGTAGGCATAAATGTTTTACGGTTTCAACCAGTTCCTCTCTGTCGTATGGAAATGAAATGTATGTCGGAAACACCATCCCGGCCAGCGGTATAAAATCTCCGAGCCGCCATGTCATGCAGCAATCTTCCATCTCGCTTTCGCGGTGTTCGATATTGAACGCGGAACATATTCCTTTATGGAACTCGTGGCGGTATAAAGTGTAAATCAGGATATCTTGTTCCGTCAGCGGATATGAAAGCTCTCCATCGGGGCAAGATGCCTCAAGCCCATCTTCATCGGCATTCTCAAAAACCTCCCGCCAGCATCCCTCTTTGCACATAGTTTTGCACTCGACAGAATCGCTTTTTTCATCTGTCAGACAAAGATATTTGTCCCGGAATTTTTCCCATCCGACCCATTTGCCGTAATAATGCCGCCAGTCATGCCAGGCCGCTGACTGCTCGCGCATATTCCCTAAAAAATTCCAGAATTCGCAATCATTCATAAAACTCTTTCACCTTTCTGATGATAAACCCGCGCCTGACCAGCAGTTCTTCTACAATTCCGGCATCGGCATCGCGCTTGTATTGGGCGTTGTT